>NZ_JAMYQP010000054.1:0-32824 GCF_040320945.1 Mesorhizobium sp. M0587 | reverse complement strand
CCCCCCCCGGGGGGACCTCTTCCCCCCCCCCCCCCCCGCCCCCCCCCCCCCGCCAACCCCACCCCCCCCCCCCGCCCCCCCCCCCCGGCCCCCCCTCCGGGCCCCCCCCCCCCCCCCCCCGGAGGGGCGCGCTCACGCTCCAAGCCTTTCTGGCTTCACTGTTTTTCTTGATTTCCGCAGCCCATGCCAATGCTCTCGAACTAAAACCCTTCAAGGACGATCTCTTCGCCTATCCGGCCGCGCTTTCGTCCGACACCAGCGGCGCTTACACGGTCATCGACTACCAGGAACTGCGCGATATCAACCAGCGCGACCAGGTGCCCGAGCGCCGGGTGCATGCCCAGTACACCGACACCAGCGTGCGCAAGATGCAGCAGGATCTCTTGCTGAAAACCGATGCCGGCGATGTCAGGCATATTGCCGTCGGCAAGACCGAGGGTGCCGGCATCATCGTGCTTTATCTGCACGGTCAGGGCGGCAGCCGTAAGCAAGGCGTGGACGACTTCACCTTCGGCGGAAACTTCAATCGTCTCAAGAATCTGATGGCCGGCAATGGCGGGCTCTATCTCAGTCCCGACTTCCCCGATTTCGGCGACAAGGGCGCCGCACAGGTGGCAGCCCTGATCGATCATTATGCCCAACAGTCGCCGGCCGCGAAAATCTTCGTCGCTTGCGGCTCCATGGGCGGTGCATTGTGCTGGAAACTCGCCGCCCGCAAGGACACGGGCGGCCGCATCGATGGCTTGCTGCTGCTTGGGTCGCTGTGGGACGAAAGCTATTTCGCCAGCCCCGCTTTCAAGCGGCGTGTGCCGGTCTTCTTCGGCCAAGGAAGCCATGACGTGGTCTTCCCCGTGGCCAGCCAGGAAGCGTTCTTTCGATCGATCCTCGCCAAATCAAAGACTTACCCGACCCGCTTCGTCCGTTTCGAGACAGGCACCCACGGCACGCCGATCCGCATGGTCGACTGGCGCGGCACGCTCAACTGGATGCTGTCGAAGGCGCCTTGATCGCCATAGGGGAAGCCGGTCCTGCGTTCAGGGCGCGGTGTTGTAGTCGACGACCGTCTGAGGGTTCTGTTCTCCGTCATAGGATGCATCGACATCGTACTGGACCAGCGAGAAATCGCCGTTGCGGAACAGATAGGTGCCCGATGACGAGGCGTCGCCTATGCCGCGCCATTTGTTGAATGTGGTGATCGTGTGGGCATTCTGGTCATAGTCGGAATTGACGGCCCAGCCTGTGGTCTGGAAACCAATGACGTGCATGGATTCGACCTTGCCTTCGGTGTCGTTGTTCACATAGCGGATGTCCATCTCCGGCTCGGTGAACTGCAACTGCCTCGCGCCGGATACGTCGTCGCTCATGTAGTAGACCGAGCTTTCATTGTAGGCCGCGGCCGAGCAGGAGAAATGGAACAGCCGCGCTTCCCTCTCGGGATCGCTGGCCGCCGCGTCCTTGTCCTTGTATTTGATCGAAAAAGTCTCCGGCTCATTGGCTAGAAGCGCCTTGTCGCACTGCTCGCCATAGGTCGCCGCAAAGGCCTTCTTGGCCTGTTCCAACGCCGCATCCTTCTTCGGCGGCGGCGGGCCGTCGCCGCAGCTTGGCGGCAGCGCCTCCTCGAAATCGGCGGTGGAGGCTTTCAGCGCGCCTTTTTCGATGTGGATCGGATCAAAGGGCGGCGCCGCCTGGATCTGGGCGTTCACCTGGCGCAGCGTATAGCAGCCGGCAAAGATCTTTTCGCCGCCGTTCTTGTCCGTGGCACGGATGGCGACGGGGACATTGTAGAAAATGCTGCCGGCAGCCCCTTCGTCGGAAACAGCACCGGTCTCGACCTCAACCTTGTCGGTGCCTTCATAGCCCTTGACGAAACTGTCGAAATCCTTTGCCGGCTTTGTGTCGCCGAAATAGCCCCAGGCGCGGGCGAATTCGCGCCGGCTGATGGCGTTGTAGAGCGAACGGACGACTGCATCGGCACTCGATCGGTCGTCGAGATAGGGCGCTTCGGATGCATCGTCCGCGCCCATTGCCGTCTGGCCTGCTGCGGCAAGGGAGAGAAAGGCAGTCGCTGCGAGAAGGAAGCGTCTCATCGGGAATCTCCGCTCGATGGCAGATTCTACTATGGCGATTGCGGCAACGTGGTGACGCAACTTCGGCGATGCTTGAAGAATCGCGCGCGAAGGCGCTACGTCCCGTTCGCCGGCATTCCGGCCGGACAGGAGGTTTGACGTGACGATGTCGATGTATGAGGCGTCCGTGCCCGTGTTTTCAGCCAGGCTGAAAGCGCTTTCCAATGTGCTGGCGACAGCCGAACAGAACGCGCTTGACCGCAAGATCGATCCGCAGGTGTTTTTGACGGCGCGGCTGGCGCCCGACATGTTCGCTTTGACCCGCCAGGTCCAGATCGCCACCGACCATGCCAAGGGCGCGCCGTCGCGGCTGGCCGGCCGCGAAGTGCCGAGATACGAGGACAATGAGGCAAGCTTCGCCGAATTGGAGGCGCGGATCGCCAAGACGCTCACGCATCTGGAGACGTTTTCGCCCGCCGATCTCGACGGTTCCGATGACAAGATGATCGAGTTGAGGCTTGGTGGACGCGAAATAGCGCTGGCAGGCATGCAGTATCTGCTGCATGCGGCCATGCCCAACTTCTATTTCCACGTCACCACGGCCTACGACATCCTTCGCCACAATGGCGTGCCGCTGGGCAAGTCGACCTTCCTGGGATCGCGGTGAGGAATTGAGGCATTCGAGATGTCCCGGATCGATCCGGGACGTCTCGCGAGATGATCTAGCGAACGGACATTTCGCGGGCGATGCGCGGAAAATCGGCGGGCTTGATGCCGATATCGGCACGGTCCGTATTGCTCATCGAGTGAAGCAGCGCGAGCGCCGCGCGATATCTCTGGTGTTCCTGCGGGCGCGGCCGGGCGAACATTTCAGTGAAGAAACCCATGGTTCAGGCTCCGATTGGTCCTCCACAGCTGTCAATATAGCTGAATCGTGACAATTGTGCAGTGCAGCATTTGCATACCTGCCATGTCCTGGTGATCTTTTGACCCGATGGGCGGGCGAAACTTTTGCTCCGCGCGCACCATAGGTCTTGATGCCGGCACATGGCTGGCCTTTCCTCGCCACTCCTGGCGAATTTCCGGACTGCATGAGAGTGCAGTCCGGCTTTTGTTCGAGATATTGGGAGCGGCCAAATTGGTTAAGATCGGTGGTATTCATTTTTAACGAGCCGATTCTATGCTCTGAAGCCTGAACGGTCAGGCAAGGGGGAGGCTGCCATCGCTATTGGTACCAAGCAGGATTTCGCTTCGTTGCTCGACGACCTCTTCGTCGCCTCCGACAAGGACGAGGGAATCGAGGAGGCGGGCGTTCGCCCCTCCATCCCGTTTGACTATCTCACCGTCGCCGACGAGCTCCATTCCGGCCGCATCAAGGTTTCCGCCGCCGAATACCGCGAGGCCGGCGCCGATCTGGCGGCCGAATTCGTTGCCTTGCTTGAACACGCAAAGCTTGCTCTCGCTGGCGAAGAGCCCAAGCCCGAGGAAAAGCTGCCGCCGATCGATCCTGAATCGATCGCGGTCGAGCTGGGGCTGAATCAGCCCAAAGGCGCAGCCGATTTCGGCCGCATGCGCCGCAGCTTTGCCTTCGCCAACCATCCCGACCGCGTCGCCCCGCATCTGCGCCAGCGCGCCATGATCCGCATGCAGGTGGCCAACATGCTGATCGACGAGGCCAAGCGGCGCGCGTTGGCCGGCGCACGCCGCTAACGCCTCGGTTCACGCAAAAGTCGGCCCGCGAAGGGTTGGAGAGCCCCTCCGCTTCCTTGTAAGATGCCACTTCGTTCCCGCGCAGCCGCGCACACTTTCCCTCCGGAGCAGAATTCCATGCACAAACGCCGTCTCGGCCGGACCGATCTTCTTGTTACCCAGATATGCCTGGGTTCGATGACTTGGGGCCAGCAGAACACCGAAGCCGAAGGCCATGCACAGATGGATCTGGCCTTCTCGCGCGGGGTCACTTTCATCGATACCGCCGAGCTTTATCCGATTCCGCCCAAGGCTGAGACGCAGGGAAGGACGGAAAAGATCATCGGCAGCTGGATCAAGACCAAGGGCAACCGCGACAAGGTGATCCTTGCCTCCAAGGTCGTCGGGCGCACGGCCAACGCCTGGTTTCGCGGCGACAGGCCGTCGCAACTGGTGCGCGCCGATATTTTTGATGCCATCGACAAATCGCTGGCCAGGCTCGGCACCGACTACCTCGACCTCTACCAGATCCATTGGCCGGAGCGGGATATACCCTGGGGCGCCAACCCGACGCGAATCGGAGCCGTCCCGCGCCGTGCCGATTCCGATGGCGCACCGGGCGGCGAAACGCCGATCGCCGAGACGCTTGCCGTGTTCGACGAACTGGTGAAGGTGGGAAAGATCCGCCATTTCGGCCTGTCGAACGAAAGTTCCTGGGGCGTGATGCGGTTTCTTGCGGAAAGCGACGAAGGGGTTGGCCCACGTGTCGTGTCGGTCCAGAACGCCTACAATCTCGTCAACCGCACCTTCGAGGTAAACCTCGCCGAAATCTGCGATCGCGAGCAGGTGTCTTTGCTCGCCTATTCGCCGCTGGCGCAGGGCTATTTGACCGGCAAATACGATCATGGCGCGCGCCCTCAAGGATCGCGCTCGCAGCTGTTCAATCGCGGCCAGCGCTACGAGACGCCCAATGCCGCCGAAGTGCAGCTCGAATACAACGAGCTGGCGCGTTCCTTTGGCCTGGAGCCGGCGCTGTTTGCCAACGCCTATGTATCGAGCCGGCCCTTCGTCGCCTCGAATATCATCGGCGCGACGACCATTCCGCAACTCGAAATGGCGCTGTCCTCCGTGGATGTCGTCTGGACCGAGGAGATGCAGAAGGCGGTGGATGCCATTCACCAGCGGGTCGGCAATCCCTGTCCTTGATCGGCTCTCCGGCGTGGAATTATCCAGGAACGACAAACGGGTGGAGACGATGGTGAATTTTCCGATCGAGGCAGTGCGCGAACGATTTCCCGCTCTCTCGCTGACCGACAAAGGTCGCCGGCGCATCTATCTCGACAATCCCGCCGGCACACAGGTGCCGCGGACCGTTGCCGACGCGGTATCGCATTGCCTGCTCACCACCAATGCCAATCTTGGCGGCTATTTCGAAACGGCGATCGCCGCTCAAGCTGTCGTCGACGAGGCGCATCAGGCTATGGCCGATTTTCTGGGTGCCGCGAGCCCTGAGGAGATCATCGTCGGCGCCAACATGACGACGCTGACCTACCATATGTCGCGCACGCTTGGCCGCACGCTGAAGTCCGGCGACGAGATAATCCTCACCCGCATGGACCATGAGGGCAATGTGTCGCCCTGGCTGCAACTGGCCGAGGACCTTGGCCTCGTGGTGCGCTGGCTGCCGTTCGACGAAAAGAGCTGGCAGGTCGAAGAAGCGACGCTGGCTGGTCTGCTTTCCGATAAAACAAGGCTGGTCGCGTTGAACTACGCCAGCAACCTGACCGGCTCCATCAACCGCGTGAAGGCGCTGACCGCCATCGCCAGACAGGCCGGCGCGCTGGTCTATGTCGATGCCGTGCAGTTCGCGCCGCATGGCCTGATCGACGTCAGGAATCTCGGCTGCGACTTCCTGATCTGCTCGGCGTACAAATTCTTCGGTCCGCACATGGGCATATTGTGGGGCCGGCGTGACGTCATCGATGGCCTGAAACCCTACAAATGCCGTTGCTCGTCGAATGGCCTGCCGGAGCGCTTCGAACTCGGCACGCCGCAGATCGAACTGATGGCCGGCCTCACGGCGGCGATCGACTACTTTGCCGACATTGGCGCTGCCGCAGGCGAGGGGGGTTCAAGAAGGCAAAAGATTGCCAAGGCGTTCGAAGTCTCGACCGCCTACGAAAATCCGCTGGCACTGAGGCTGATCGAAGGCCTCTCCGATATTGCAGGCCTGACCATCCACGGCATCGCCGATCCGAAGCGGCTCAGCGAGCGCGTGCCGACGGTCTCCTTCACCGTCGACGGCATCGTGCCGGAGACGATCGTGCGGCAGATGAATGCCGAAAACATCTTCCTGTGGTCCGGCCACAACTACGCCTGGGAGATCGTCCATCAGCTCGGCATCCCGGCCGAAGAGGGCGTCGTGCGCATCGGCATTGCCCACTACAACACACCAGCCGAAATCGACGAGACGCTGGAGAGCGTGCATCGCGTTATAGCCATGCTGAGACAGCAACGATCCTGACGAGAGCTTGAATTGTCATCGCGCCTTGCTGCCGAAGCCAGTAAGAAATGCGGTGAGATTGTCGCCGAGTTCGTCGCAGAGATAGCCGCCTTCCTGGACGATTACCGTCGGCAGGCCGAGCCTGGCGATGGCTTCGCCGATGCGAGAGAAACCTGGCGTCGTCACTGACAGCCCGCCGAACGGATCGCCCTCGAATGCGTCGAGGCCGAGCGCCACGACCAGCGCATCGGGCGAGAAGGCACGGATACGCTGGAACGCCACCTTAAGCGCTTCGAGAAACGCGGCGTCGGCGGATTTGCGCGGCAGCGGCAAGTTGAAATTGTAGCCAAGGCCCGGGCCTTCGCCGCGCTCGTCGGCATGGCCCCAGAAGAACGGGTAGAAGCGCACCGGGTCGGCATGCAGCGAAACGGTGAGCACATCCGGCCGGGCATAGAAGATGCCTTGCGTGCCATTGCCGTGATGCAGGTCGACATCGAGGATCGCCACGCGGGCGGCTTGTTTGCGCAAAACCTGGGCCGCAATGGCCGAATTGTTGATGAAGCAGAATCCGCCGGCGACGTCGGCAAAGGCATGGTGGCCGGGCGGGCGGCACAGCGCATAGGCGGCCGGCGCGCCTGATATCACCGCTTCGGCCGCTTCAACCGCGCTCCAGGCGCTCCACAATGCGCTTTGCCAGGTTTCGCCCGAGATCGGGCAGGCCGTGTCGGCCATATGATAGCCGGCCTGGCCAACCGCCGAGGCCGGGTAGGAGCCGTTACGCGCGATCGGATGGATATTGGGGATGACTTCGGCCGAAGCGCCTTCGATGCGCTGCCATCGCGCATGGATGTGCTCGAGGAAATCCAGATATTCGGGCGTGTGTACCGCCGCCACCGGACCGAGGCCGTGATCGCGCGGCCGCTCGATCGTACAGCCGGCGGACCTTGCGCCGGCTAGCAATCTCTCGACGCGCTCCGGCTTTTCCGGATTGGGCTGCGCGGCGCCGCTTGAAAGAAATGCTTTTGGATCGTGGCGCTTCTGTTCTTCGGCATAGAAGGCTCTCATTCCCGCTCCCCGTCCTCCGGCGCATCGGCGAAGGCGAAAAAGGCCTCCCCGATGATCTTCTGCGTCTGCTCGTAGCTCGACCAGGCGATGCCCAGCCTTTCATAAAAGGCCTTGGCGCCCTCATTGTCGGTGTCGACCGACAGTCTGAGATAAACGCCGCCTTCTTTCCGGCACCGGGTCGCAACGCGGCGCAGCAGGCGTTCGCCGATCTTGCGGCCGCGAAAGCGGTCCTCGACATAGAGGTCTTGCACATAGACGCCGGGCCGGCCCATCCAGGTCGAAAAGATCGGGAAATGCACGCACAGTCCGGCGAATTCCCCGTCGACTTCGGCGATCAGGGTCGAGAAGGCGGGTTTTTCGCCGAAGCCGTAGGTTCTGAGATCGTCAACGGTCGAGATGATTTCGCCGGGCGCGCCGATGTGGGTGCCGAGTTTCAGGATCGCCGCGTGGATGGTTTCGACATCGTCGATCCGTCCGGGGCGGAGGCGGACTTTTGATGGCTCGTCCACGATTAAAACGCCACCCTATCACCACCCTTCAGGGCCAGCATCTCGCGCGCTTCGGCCGGTGTGGCGACCTCCAGCGACAGCCCGTCGAGAATGCCTCGGATGCGGCGCACTTGGTCGGCATTGGACTTGGCCAGCTGGCGGCCATCATAGAGGCTGTCCTCCAGCCCGACGCGGACATTGCCGCCCATCGCCGCGGCGATCGAGATCAGCGGCATCTGATTGCGGCCGGCGGCCAGCACTGAAAACTGGTAGCTGTCGCCGAACAATTTGTCGGCGATCCGCTTCATGTGGACGAGATTGTCTGGATCGGCGCCGATGCCGCCAAGAATGCCCAGCACGAACTGGATGAACAGCGGTCCCGAGACCAGCCCGCGGTCGCGGAAATGCGCCAGCGAATAGAGATGGCCGACGTCGTAGCATTCGAACTCGAAGCGCGTGCCGCAACCCTTGCCCAGCCTCTCGATCACACCCTCCATGTCGGCGAAGGTGTTCTTGAAGATGGTGTCGCGCGTGGCTTCCAGCAACTTCGGTTCCCACTCGTGCTGCCACTCCCTTGGCTTGTCGAGCATCGGGAAAAGCGCGAAATTCATCGAGCCCATGTTGAGCGAGCACATTTCGGGCTCGACCCGCAGAGGGGCCGCCAACCGCTGGTCCAGCGTCATCAGCGAGGAACCGCCGGTGGTGATGTTGATCACCGCTGACGTCGCCTGCTTGATGCGCGGCAGGAACTGCATGAACACGTCCGGATCGGCGGTCGGCCGCCCGTCCCTGGGATCGCGGGCGTGGAGATGCAGGATCGACGCACCGGCCTCGGCGGCGGCGATCGCATCCGCCGCGATCTGGTCCGGCGTCACCGGCAGGTAGGGCGACATCGACGGCGTGTGCACCGACCCGGTGACGGCACAGGTGATGATGACTTTTCGCGGCGCCATACTTTTACCCTCGGCGTTCGACCGGCAGGTCGAGTTCGTTGGCCAGGACTTCCAGCGAGTCGCCGATGATGGAGACGATCTCGCCGACCTGTTCGCGCGTGACGATCATCGGCGGCGCGACCATGAAATTGTCGCCGTCGCCGCCGCCCTTGACCCTGCGGCCATAGATGATCAGCCCGCGCTCATAGGCGAGATCGAGCAGCCTCTGTGTGGCTTTCCTGGTCTGGTCTATCGGCCGCAGCGTCTCGGGATCGGCAACCATCTCGGCGCCAGTGAGCAGGCCCTTTCCGCGCACGTCGGCGATGAACGGAAAGCGCTTGGCGAGCCCCCGCAATCCGTCCATCAGCACGTCGCCCATGGCGGCCGCATTGGCGATCAGGTCGAGCCGGTCCATTTCGCCGAGCACGGCGAGCCCGGCGGCGCAGGCCAGCGGATTGCCGGCATAGGTGTGGCCGTGCTGGAAGCCGCCGGAGGCGAGCAGCGGCTCGACTAGCCGTATTGGGGCGGCGAGTGCGCCGAGCGGCGCATACCCCGATCCCAGCCCCTTGGAGAGCGCGACGATGTCTGGCTTGCAGTTCCAGTGGTCGCCGCCGAGGAACTTTCCTGTGCGGCCGGCGCCGCTCATCACTTCGTCGTGGATGAGCAGGATGCCGTAGCGGTCGCAGATTTCGCGGATGCGCGCATAATAGCTGTCCGGCGCCACCAGCGCCGCGGTCGCAGCACCCCCGATCGGTTCCATGATGAAGGCGACCACGCTGTCCGGGCCCTCGGCAAGGATCTTGTCCTCCAGCATGTCGGCATAGCGGACGCCGCGCTGCTCCATCGAAAGATTGTCGCGGTCGCGCCATGCGGTGGGGGCCGGCACGGTCGGCATCACCCGCATCATCGGCGTAAAAGTTTCGGCCAGCGCATCGTCGCCGGTGATCGAGAGCGAACCCAGCGTGCCGCCGTGGTAGGAGGGGAAGCGCGTGATCACCTTCCAGCGGCTTGCCTGGCCGGTGATAACAGCCCATTGCCGCGCCAGCTTGATGCAGGCTTCCGTCGCTTCCGAGCCGCCCGAGACGAAGAAGATGCGGTCCAATCCGTCCGGCAGCTTCCCGGCCAGTTCCCGCGCCAGCTCCTCCGCCGGCTCGTTCTCGAAGTGCAGACGGTAGGCGAAGGTGGCGCGGTCCATCTGCCGCTTCATCGCATCGAGCACATTGCGGTTGGAATGACCTATATTGGCGACCATCGGGCCGCTCGATCCGTCGATGAAGCGGCGGCCGTCCTGCGTCCACATGTAGATGCCCTCGGCGCGGTCGATCAGCGGCCGGCGCAGGCTGGATAAATAGAACAGATGCGATTGTCGGCGGGCTTCTGCGTCTTGAGCGATGGTCTGGACTTTCGACATGTCAGGACTTTCCGAGATAGCGATCGAGGACATTGCAGGTCACGCGTTCGACCATCGGGTCCTGTCTTAGCAGCCCGGCGACCCATTCGCAGCTTCCAGCATGGAACACTTCGCCCTTGCCGCGCGGGAAATTGACAATCATGCCGTTGCCGCGTTTGACCTTTTCCAGATTGGCGTCGCTCGCCTCGCCGAACAGCGTTTCGGCGGTGAAGCGGCCATCCTCGTCGGTGAGGAACTGGTCCTCGATCGGAATATCGGCGCTTTCCTCGACCTGGGATGCCATGCCGACGGCGAGCACCTGCAAACCATCAGGCGCACCGCTGGTCGCCGTGGGATAGGGCAGGCCGCCGCGTATCTCGAAGTCGAGCCCGTCGACCTCGTAGCCATAGACATGGCTGTCGGCGCCGAGCAGGTCGCCATAATAGACGCCGGTACCGGCAAAGGCCCAGTGCTCGGGCCGATACACCGGAAAACCGCGCACGCCGCGCGGTGCGCAGCCGCCCCAACCGGCATAGACGCCGCGTGTTGCGTTGAGCCCGAAAGTCGCCGAACCCGGCCGGCCGATTTCCGGCGCCTCCCAGGAGTTGGTCGCCCGGATTACATCGCCGCCGCGGAAATAGGCTGGGTCTTCGGCGCGAGCACGGTATTTGTAGCAGACCTGGCGGCTGCCCTCGTCCTCAAGCCGCGTCTGCCACATGAAATTGCCGGCAAAGCGCGCCGCGTGGCCGCCGCGCTCGACATAATCGTCGACGGCATCGCGCATTTCCCAGGTCCAGTATTCATCATGGCCGACAAAGACGGCGCAGTCGTAGCCGTCGAGAATCTCGGCCGAGAAATGCAATTCGTGCTGGCTGGCGAGATCGACGGCGTAGCCTGCCCGCTCAGTGAAGCGGAAGAAGTGGCTGTCGTAGCTCGCCCAACCCGACGAAGCGTATTTCTTCGAATGGCCGGTGGCGAGCGCCCATTCCATGTGCGGATAGCGTGGCACGGTCTTTGGCGGCACGGCGACTTCCAGCGGCACGCGCGGCGCACCCTTAGGCAACACGACGAAGCCGCGGCACCAGGGGCGCTGCGTCGACACGATGGGCGAATACTGGTTGCGGTCTGGTCCTGTAATGCCCTGGTAGTGGTTGGAGCCGCCCCAGGTGTTGTAGGCAAGCCAGGTGCCAGTCGCCGCCACTTGCAATATGCGGCCGGGCTTCTTGCCCGGCGGAGGCGCGACGATGAAAACATGGTGGCATTGGATCGGCTTGCCGTCGCGACCGTCGGCGGTCAGCGTCACCCGGTAGGCACCGGACGGCCAGTCCGCGCCAACGTGGAATTCGAACGACGCTTCCCAGCCGCAGCCCTCGGCCGAGCACTGGTCGGGCGTGTCCTGCCAGCCCGTCGCAATCCCCGCCTTCTCGAACACTTTCGTCTCGACACCGCCGTCTCGGGTGATCGTCATGCTGAATGCCGGGGCCGTCGAACTGACATGCAGCGTCACTGTCTCACCGGCGCGATAGGAAAACCGGTCGCTGTAGCACCAGATCTCGCCGCGCTCGCCGTCCATGCCTGGCCATTCATAGTAGTGGCCGCGTACCGCGTGGCGGCGCTGTTCCGGCGTCAGTCCGAAATCGGGGAATTCAGTTGCAAGATTGATCATGGCGCCCAGAAATTTCGAAGGCTGCCATTTCGGCGATCTGCCGGTCGAGCGTCAAATGGAAACGATCGGGCCAGCATTTGTCCACGGGTGCCCTTGGCCACATCTGGCAAACCGACTATCTCAGAATGGAACGGCGCTTTTCCGCCGCGGGAGTCGACATGCTCAGAGTGCAGAAGGTCAAGGTCGATGACATCTACGTCCCGACGGCGCGCAAGAAGACGCTCCATCCCGAGACGGTCCGGCACCTCGCGGAGGACATATTGGAGAACGGCATGAAGACGCCGATCCAGGTCCGCCATGACGGCAAGCGTCATATCCTCGTCGAAGGTCTGCATCGGCTGGAAGCGGCCAAGTGGCTCGGCGAGACCGAGATCGACGCTTATCTGGTGCAAGCCAAGCGCCATTGACGCGGCCTGGCTCGCTGGGCGCTCTCACGCGGCGCGGGCGCACTCCAGAATTTTTCGTCGTCAGTGTCGGTTTGCGCTTCATCGGCTCGTCCTTGGGACGGAAGCCAGATCAAACGCACCGAGGACCATCATGACCACCAAGCTCGACATCGCCCCCGCCAACGACCGCGAACTGGTTCTCGCCCGCATCATCGATGCGCCGCGCGAGAGCGTCTACCGCAGCTGGACCGATCCGAAACTGGTCACACAATGGTTCGCGCCAAAGCCGTGGACCACGCCGCGCGCTGAAATGGACGTGCGGACCGGTGGTTCGAGCCTGGTCGTCATGGCCGGTCCCGACGGCAATGAGTTTCCGAATCCGGGTGTCTTTCTCGAAGCGGTCCCTGGCAAGAAGATCGTCTTCACCGATGCCTACACACAGGCGTGGGAGCCATCGGAAAAGCCGTTCATGACAGGCGTGCTGACTTTCGAGGACGAAGGCGAGGGCAAGACCCGGTACATCGCGCGCGTCCGGCACTGGAGCGCCGCCGACCGCGAACAGCACGAGAAGATGGGTTTTCACCAGGGCTGGGGCCAGTGCACCGACCAGCTCGAAGAACTCGCCAAGACTTTTTGATGCCGGCAACGCTGGAGGAGAACGATATGTCCAAAACCCTGCTTTTCGCCATTTTTGCTTCGGCCGCAGCGCTTCTTGCTTGCCCAGGCACCACCAATGCACAGGAGACAAAACCCGCCATGACGACCGCAACGAAAACATTGCCGAAGCCGGAAAAGTCCGGCCTGCTGCCGATCAACGGCCTGAACTATTATTATGCCGTCTACGGCAAGGGCGAGCCGCTGCTTCTGCTGCATGGCGGCCTCGGCACGATAGACATGTTCGCGCCGATCCTGCCCAAGCTCGCTGAGAACCGCACCATTATCGCGGTCGACCTGCAAGGGCATGGCCGCACGGTACTTGGCGATCGGCCGTTCACGCTGGAGGGCATGGGCGACGATATGGCTGATATCGTCAAGACGCTTGGCTATCAGCAGGTCGACGTCATGGGCTATTCGCTGGGCGGCGGCGTCGCCTTCCGCATGGCCGTCCAGCATCCCGAAGCGGTGCGCCGCCTCGTCCTGGTGTCGACCGGCTACGCCGCCAACGGTTTTTATGACGAGATGCGCCCGCAGCAGGCTCAGGTGAGTGCCGCGGCCGCGGAATTCATGAAGGACACGCCGATGTACAAATCCTATGTGGCAGTGGCGCCGCGCCCGCAGGATTTCCCGAAACTCCTCGACGCGCTCGGCAACTTCATGCGCCAGGATTACGACTTCTCAGCCGACGTTCCCAAGCTGAAGATGCCGGTCATGCTCGCCTATGGCGACAGCGACATGTACAAGCCCGAGCATGAGATGAAGTTCTACCAGATGCTCGGCGGCGGCCTGAAGGACGCCGGCTGGATGCGCGAGAACCTATCGCAAAACCGCCTGGCGATCCTGCCCAACCGCACCCACTACGACGTCTTCTTCGCGCCGGAACTGACGGCCGCGGCACTGCCGTTCCTCAATGGGGAGACCAAGGTGAAGAGCTGGGACGAGGTCGTCGGCGAAACCGAATAGCTTGCCGCGAAATTGGCTGCCGGTTGCCTCCCTCGAGACAGCCGGTGGTCTTTCTGCTGCCTGCGAGCAATCGCGGCCGTCGATGGATCATATCAACGCTTTTCAATTGACGCTGTGGCTGGCGCCCGTAGTTTCCTGCCATCTTCCAGAGGACGGATCAGGTGATGACGAGATATCAGGGTGGATGCCTATGCGGCGCGGTGCGCTACCATGCCGATGCGGCCCCTATCAACGAACGCATCTGCCACTGCCGGCTCTGCCAGAAGGCTATTGGCGCCGCCTTCAACGCGCGCGTGCTGTTCCGCATCGATGATGTGACGGTCCAGGGACCGCTGGCAACGGTGAACTCCTCGCCCGATATCAAGCGCGGCTTTTGTCCAGGCTGCGGCACCACGATGTTTTCCCGGCGCGATTCCGCCGACATCATCGGCATCACCACCGGTTCGCTCGACGATCCTTCGCTGTTCCGGCCGCAGATGCACATCTGGACCGCTTCGAAGCAGCCTTGGGTGATGCTTGACGACGGCCTGCCGCAACATGAAGGCGCACCTCCGCCCGGCTGAAAGCCAGCTCGCCACGCACCCGCGAGCATGACCAGGAATTAATCGAAAAAGGACACGTGATAGCCGGCAAATCGTCATTGGCGGGCCATCATTGTCTTCCTATTTAAAGGGCGCGGGCCGGCATTCGAGGAGACGACGGATGAACGACAGCATCAGTACCCTGGACGAGCTTTTGAGCGATCCGATGGTCCTGCTTGTCATGGAGCGCGATCGCGTGCGCCCGGAACAGGTACGCATGCTGCTCGAACGGGCTCGCCGGCCTTCCGTCGACGAGCCGCCAGTGCCGCCGGCGCATGTGATCGCCAGGACCTGCCAGAAACTCTGGCTCTGCCCCTGATCGTGTTGCGATTTATCTAGGTGACCTGAAACCGGCCTCCCATGGTGGCCGGTTTTGAATGCGTATTTCTGGACGACGGCGCCAGCTGACCAATCCGTGAATTGATTATCTCTTGAATGACGGTAAGGCTTCTCCGGGACCAACCACCGGTCGGCCCTGCGCAAAATTCGATCTCTCAAAATTGGAACGCGACATGACTGACATCTGCACCCAAGGCGTGGATACGGGCTTTGTCGGCCTGGGATACGCCAAGGTCGCGTTCCTCGGCCTGGTGCAAGGCATCACCGAACTGCTGCCGATCTCGTCCACCGCCCATATGCGGATCGTGCCGGCGGTGCTGGGCTGGCAGGATCCTGGCTCCGCGTTCTCCGCTGCCATGCAGCTAGCGGCACTTGCCGCGGTGGTCAGCTATTTCTGGAGTGACGTCAGGGGCATCTTGTTTGGTTCGCTGGGCGCCCTGATACGGCGCGATTTCACCGACCGGCATTTCCGGCTGGCTTTCTGGATCGTGCTGGCGACGATCCCCATCGTCATTGCCGGCGTGGCGCTGTCCGGCGTTCTCAACGCCTGCAATTCGCCGTTGCGCAGCCTGACGGTGATCGGCTGGGCCTGCATCGCCATGGCGATCCTGCTGGCGCTGGCCGAAATTTTTGCCCGCCACCGGCGCTCTATGGGCGAAGCTTCGCTGGCCGATGCGCTGCTCGTCGGCATTGCTCAGATCGGCGCGCTTATTCCGGGTGTCTCGCGCTCCGGCTCGACGCTGACGGCAGCCTTGGGGCTCGGGTTCAAGCGGGCAGAGGCGGCGCGTTTCTCGTTCCTGCTTGGGCTGCCCGCCATCGCGCTCGCCGGCCTCAAGGAATTGTGGGAGCTGCACAAGGTTCATCTCGATGCCCACGGATGGTCGGTTCTTGCCACCGGCCTGGTCGTCGCCTCTATTTCCGCCTTCTTTGCCATCTGGGGCCTGATGCGGGTGCTGGAACGCTTCTCCGCCTGGCCTTTCGTCATCTATCGCGGTTTGCTCGGCGTCGTCCTGTTGCTAGGCGTGGCAACGGGTTGGCTCGCCTAGCAGTTCCAGGAATTTGTGAAGCGGTTTTCCGTTGGAATTGCGTCAAGAAGAACGGTTCGGCGTTTCCGCGAAACGGTGAATCGCTTGGCGAGCGGCCGCCGCAGCCCTGTGTTGCGCATGTGCAACCCCGGCTACGCTTGCGTCGATCCCCGAAGATGTGATCGGCAGCGTTGATTGACTTACGGCTCAATCCATTCTTAACGTCCCGTTAATAAATGGAAGATGGAGCCACATGGCATCCTCGATGGGTTTGGGCCGCAAGGCTAAGGGGCTGGGGCTGACGCTTGCCCTGATTGTTTTTTCTTCGGTAGCGAGTTCCGCGTACGCGGCTCCCGCTTCCATGATCGTCGGCGGCGCGACCTCCCAGCCGATAGGCCACTATGATTTCTGCAAGCTCCACATTGCGGAATGCTCGATCCGCTCACCCGGCAGTATACCGGAACTCATGACCGGCAAGCTGCTGCATGAGATCTCCACCGTGAACCGTTCTGTGAACACGCGCGTCAAGCCGATGAGCGATGTCGACAATTACGGCAAGGAGGAATGGTGGGCCTATCCTGACAACGGCTTCGGTGACTGCGAGGATTACGCGCTGGAAAAGCAGCGCGAACTCACAGCCGCCGGCGTCGCCATAGCCAACCTGTTGATGACGGTGGTTCGCAAGCCAGATGGAGAAGGCCATGCCGTGCTTGCGGTGCGGACGGACAAGGGCGACTTCATCCTCGACAATCTCACCGACAAGGTCCGCCTGTGGAACCAGACGAGCTATCGCTATCTGAAAAGGCAGGCGAGCGACAACACCGGACACTGGGTCTCCATTCTAAGCGGCGACGAAGAGTTGGTCAGCGCTGTCAAGTAGTCTTGTCGGCTCCGACGCATCCGGTCGCGGATCGCTATCCATTCTCCTTTCGGGCCGGTCTTCCATGGCGGCGCCCAGCGGTGCTATCCAGGGCGGCTCGTTGGCGCTGGCGATCCGGTAATTCATGGACTTTCTGACGCTCCTCAACTCGGCGCCCCTGCTGCTGACCCTGGCCAAGGCCGCGCTGCCGCAGGCGGTCGCCACGACCGTTGCCTTCGGGCAATGGTTCGCGTCGGTGCCGCCATGCCGCGACCTTGTTTTCGAGACGTCCAGCTACCTGGTCTGCGAGGTCGACCCAAAACTGTATTCGATCGAGTTGTTCTGGAAGGATCCGGCCGGCAAGCCGTTTCAGTCGCTGCACAATCTCGACAACGCCCAGCGGATGGCGGGCCGCACAATGCTGTTTGCCATCAATGCCGGCATGTACCATCCCGATCTCAGGCCGGTTGGCCTCTATGTCGAGCGTGGTCTGGAGATGGCGTCGGTGAAGACCGGTTCGGGAAGCGGCAATTTCTCGCTTCAGCCGAACGGTATATTCTATATCGGCGGCGGCAAGGCGACGGTCCGCGCGACCAGGGACTTCGTCAGGAAGCGTCCGCGCACCGACTACGCGACGCAATCCGGGCCGATGCTGGTGATCGATGGCGAGCTTCATCCGAAATTCCAGCCCGATGGCACATCGCGCAAGACCCGCGACGGTGTCGGGGTGCGAAAGGACGGTGTCGCCGTCTTCGCCATTTCGGACGATACGGTGACGTTTCATGCATTCGCCCGTCTGTTTCGCGATGCGCTCGGCTGCGACAATGCGTTGTTTCTCGACGGCACGATATCGAGCCTGTTCGCCCCAGCCATCGGTCGCAACGACGATTACTGGAATCTGGGGCCGATGATTGGGGTGTTCAGGAAAAAGGGCTAGGCTCGCGCGTGGCGCCTATCACGGAGATCGCACCGAGCCGGCGAATTGCCAGCGCCATTGGCCACCGGCATGGCGCTGTCAAGACCGGTCAGACGCTTATTGACCAGACCGGCAAGCCGGGCTTCAACATGGTAAAAACTTGATTCAATCTTTATTGGCAATTTCACGTTCATAACTGGATCCGGTTTGTCCGTCGGCTGTCGCCCACGGTCTGTTGTGTTTCGAGTACAGGTCCAGATGCGGATACCGGGCGTCATCAGTTTCTTGATCGCATCGCTGTGCCTTGCCGGCTGCTCGTCGACGTCGGGCATGGATGCGCTCGACGTGGAGAAACCGTCGAACGAGATCACCAGCTCTGTGGTGCGGCCAAGCGCACCAATCGCATCCGTTCCGACGGAAAAGGCACCAATCAATGCCCGCAAGCTGGCCGAGGCCGCGCCAGTGGACGACAACGTCCGGCCCTTTGGCCTGGCGGAGGAGGAAACGGTGGCGTTTCCGGCGGCTGAACTGCCCGACGGTGTCGAGCCGCCGGTCGAGCCGGCAGCCCTGGTCTCTCCGCCGAAACTTCTGTCGCGGGCAGCACCTCCCATGCTTGCCGGGCCGGTCACGCGTTATGGCTTTCGCGATGCCAAGCCGATCAATTTCGGTCGGTCCTCGCCCCGGCACCTCGCCGTGCACGGGGTCGACGTGTCGCGCTGGCAGGGTGACGTGAACTGGGAGAAGCTGCGCATCCAGGGCGCCAACTTCGCCTACATCAAGGCAACGGATGGTGGCGACCATCTCGATCCGATGTTCACCAGGAACTGGCGCGGTGCCGATGCCGCCGGGCTCAAGCGGGGCGCCTATCACTTCTTCTACTGGTGCCGCACCGCCGGCGAACAGGCAGACTGGTTCATCCGCAACGTGCCCAGGGTCGAAGGCGCGCTGCCACCGGTGATCGATGTCGAGTGGAATGGCGACTCGAGCTGCAAGCGGCGCCCGTCACGCGAAACGGTGCTGGAGAAGATGCAGGTGTTCATGGACAAGCTTGAACGCCACTATGGCCAGCGGCCGATCATCTACACCGCGCCGGATTTCTACCGCGACAATCTCAGAGGCGCTTTCCCGGACTATCCGTTCTGGCTGCGCGCGGTGGCGCAGCATCCCTCAAAAGTCTATCCCGGCCGCGAATGGCTGTTCTGGCAGTATTCCGGTTCCGGCCTGTCCCATGGTGTGCGCGGACGCATCGACCTCAATGTCTTCCACGGCGACGAACGGCAATGGCGCGACTGGGCCGGCGGACGGCAGATGGTGGCCTCGGAATAGGGGCAGAGGCAACGCGCACCATTCGGGCCTTGCAAATGGACAAGACATTGCCGCCGCCTTGATATCTATGTACGTGCTGCTGCACTCCTGGGGGGAGACGAGGTGGAGCTAAAACTTCTGCTGGTCGGTTTTGCCTGCGCGGTCGCCGCCGGGCTGTCGATCGTCACTTTCCTGAAATGGCGAGAGGTGCGGATACTCAGCCGCTGGTTGCCGGCGCCGGGAAAGATCGTCTCCTCGATCGTCGAGGCGCGTGAGGTCAGAAGCTCGAGCACCGGCTCGGAGAGCAGCAATTCCACCGAGATCCGCAATTTTCCTGCGATCACCTTCGAATACAAGGTGGGCGGCAGGACTTTTCGCAGCTCGCGCTACAGCGTGCAGGAGAACCTCGGAAATTTCGCGGTCGCCGAAACGCTCGCGCGGTTTCCGCGCGGCGCTGCGGTGACCGTGTTCTACAACCCGTCCGATCCGGCCAAGGCCGTGATCGAGCGCACCATGCCCGAAGGCGCGTTCAAGTTCATGGTCCAGCTTTCGGCGGGGTTGGTGATCGGCGCGCTGGTGCTGGTGTTTTCCGTCGGCGGCGTGCTGGAGGCGATCGGGCCGCATTTGCCCAAGCCGCAGAATCTTGGCGCAGGGGCGCTGCTGCTGTTCATGGGCCTGTTTGTGCTGCGCATGGGCTTCGTTCAGAAGTCGATGGCAGAGCAGGCGGCAAAATGGCCGGTTGCCGTGGGCCGCATCGAAACCTCCGGGGTGCAGGCTATCCGAACCCGTGAGCGGTTCGGAGGCTATCGACCCTGGCGCACCATCTTCAAATCCCGCATCGTCTACAGCTATGGCATCGCCGGCCAGCGCTACAGCGCAGACCGCGTCGCCTTCGGCGCCACCGTCTCGGCATCGCTGCCCGGCCTCGTCGGCGGCCAAGTGCGACGTTGTGTCGAAGGCAGCAAGGTCGACGTCCACTATGATCCCGCTAACCCCGCCTCGGCCGTGCTCGAATGCAGGGTGCGCGGGCTCTGGCTGTTGTGGGTCTGCTCGGTTGGCTTTCTCGGCGGCGCGGCCTTGCTGGTCGGGCTGGTCTGATGGGGCGCCGGATGCTTCAGCAGCGGACGAGAGGCCCGCTGTCGAATCCAGGCCAGGTGAACCGGACCGTCGCATCCTGCTTGACGATATGGATGACGCGGGAAAACGGCTCGGCGAGCGACGGATCCGAGCCGTAGCACTGGCTTGCTTGCACCACCCAGCCGCTCGGGCTTTTGCGAAATGTCGCGCGCTCGCAGCCGAATTCGGGAAGCGATAACGCCGTCTGATCTACGGTGAAGACGGTCCGACGCTGGACGTCGGCGGCTGCACTGCAATTCAGCCTCTCCCGCGACCACGTCCCGACATAGGGCGCCGCCGCCAGTGCCGTGCCGGCCGCGAATGCGGATATTGCCATCGTCAGTGCCAAACGCCGCATCGCCTGTCTCCTTGGACTGTGCCCGACAATACAGATATTGGGATCCGTGAGAGCCAAGTTTCGTCAGGGTGCGGATTAAATACAGCGGTTCCGGATTTCGCTTGGGTTTTGCGCTGATAATGCGACTGTGCGGTCACCCCTTTTGCCTCACACGCTTTTCCCAGAGATATCCGATGATCATCCGCAAACTGGCGTTCGTTTTCCTCGGGCTGCTCGGCCCGATGCAGGCGGCCACCGCAAAAGACTGTCTGCTGAGCCACGCAACCTATCGGGAACCGCGTTCGGGTGCCGTCATGCAATTTCGGCCGATCGACAACGAAACGGCGGCACTGACGGCGCAGGTGTTTTCGCTGATCGTGCCCAATACAGACACAAGCCTGCCGGCCGACATCACCTGGACCAACGGCAGGAACTCGTTTCCGCTCGGCACCATCCGCCACGCTTGCACTGACGACGACCGCGAAGCGGGCCTGGAGGATGGTAGCGGGCTGTGCAGGATATGGGATGGGCAGGTCTATGCCTTGACCGGCGGCGGCGCCGAGCAATTGAATTCCCGCGAAGCGACACCGGCGCCGAAAGGCCTGTTGCTGCCCGATTTTGGCGCGGCCCTTGCCGAATGGGCCGATTTCGCCAATGCCAATCCAGATGGCTCGGCATGGGATGCCTTCACTTTGACAGGATGCAGCGATGAATAGCGCCATGAGATCGATCATCTGGACCGGCGCCCTGTTGGCGTCCGTGACGATATCCGTCGTAGCGCGTGCGGATGAGCCGGCGCCATCGCGCTCGCCGATTGACAAATGTGTCTGGGAGAGGCTGACGGACAAGAATGCCGGACTTGCCGCCTGGGCGCAGCGCTGCGATTTCGGCTTCCGCCAGATCCATTTCGAATTCGCGGGCAATGCGCTCGCCATCAAATACAGCGATGGCGGCGCGGCCGATCCTCTTGTCGAGGTGTTCGACATAAAATCCGGCGAAACCGCCGAGGCTGCGTTGCTGCGCCTGTTCCTCGAAAAGACCGACAAGGCCGTCAGCGCGCGCTGCGTGCCGACGTCTTACACGGAAGGCAGCGTGCCCACCGGCGTCAAGCGTTACACATTCAGTCCCGACCCCGCCTACGCGAAAGAGCTGAAAGCGCTAGCCGACCCCAATGAGATTCCCGAGCCCCCTTGTGGCGACTGGGGCGAAATGCCTGACGGCATCCAGTATTTCGAGGTGCCGGCCGGCGAGGCGCGCAAGCTGCTGTTTGTCCGAGCGGGACAGGACGAGCCCTTGTTTGATGAGCAGACGCTGGAGGTGTTGCCGGCAGGGTAGGGGCTGAGATCTTAGACCAATGGATCGTTCGGACCCGCTTTCCTTCGCCCACAAGAACGGCAGAGCCCGCTGGCTTTACGCCTCTACATATTCCGCAAGGCTGACACCTTTTGGCACATTCAGCCCGTCGGCGCGCAAAACTTCGATGTGAAAGCGAATTGCGTCTCGAATTTCGCTTTCGCTGCTGACCGGCGCGCCTTTTGTCGCGATCCCGGCAGACCATTTCATGCGTTCGTCGAGTGCCTCAAATCGCGCTGCGCAGAGTTCATGCCCGCTTCCACCGAAACTTCGGCGCCGCCATGATCAGTTCCTGGCTGATGATCTCGCCGCCTGGACCGACAATCATCGTCAACTCCCGATCATGATGACGGAAGGACAGGCGGTATCTGCCCTCGTCCTCGCCAATCCCACGCTCAACCCGCCCCTTGATGCCACCGCGCTGCATCTGCCTCATGAAATACTCGACAGCGAACCTCATCGCTCGAGCGACCGCTGCGGCATCGATCTCAGGTGCACCATCCGCCCATCTAACCGAAACCATCCAAACCTCCAGAAGAATCCCTGCCGGACCTTTGTCCGCATGTTGGCGCAAGGTTCCCAAATCGAGCAACTGACCACCATCCAGTTCCATCGGCAAAGGGAGACTTTGGCCACCACAGTTCTGCGTCTGTCACTACGGATTTTTGAACCACGCGTTCCACGATTAGCTCAAGTTTACTGCTGCAATCGGATCGTTCTTTGCTCTGTCGCAAGCAAAATGCATTTCCGAGCATCGAAACCGCTAGAGCGGGGTGCACCGGATCCAGCAAGAAGGGATATCCCTCCGCCGTGACGCTCACATCCCATGGTTTCTGGATCCGCCCTGGGCACTGAACCCATCGCGGTTCAATTTGCGCGAGCGCAAAGAACCGACGCCCCACGTCCCGTACCTTCTCTCTCAATCGACGACCATCGAGATTGGAGACTGACATGTCCACGCGACGCGCGGCGCTCTTCGGAGCAGCGATTGGCGCTGCCACCGTTACGATGCCAGGCATGCCAACAAGCGAAGTGAGGCGAAAATGAAAATAGATTCCGAGAGTAAAGAAATGATCGAAGAATGGCCAACCCTTGTATTCAGCACCGAAGCAGCAAGCGGCGCAAAGGCGGACAATACGCTGCTGCCCATGCTTATCGCCGGGCTCGCCCTAATTGTCCTGGGTGGCATCGTTGTGATGGCCTTTGTGTAGCAAAAGGTAGTCTGCCGCTCTCTCCTGGCATTATGTCGCCGCAGCGATCTCGATGAGTTCTGATATGTCCGGCATTTGCGGATATCTTCATCATACTGGTGGCTGGCGATGAACGGCTCAGCCCTCTCTCGCTGGACCATGGCATACTTTGCTGCCGCGCTAGCTTTCCTGATCGCGGCCCAAGTGCTGATGGTCGCCGGCTACGGTTTTCCGACCGTTGGCGTGGAAGCTCCAGAAACGCTTGTGATCGTCCACATGATTACAATCGGCTGGCTCAGTCTGTTGATGTGCGGGGCGTTGCTTCAGTTCGTACCAGTGCTCGTTGCGCAGCCCCTTCGCGACGAGTCACTGGCTTTGCCGGCGTTGACCTGTTTGCTCATGGGACTGTTCTGCTTGCTCACCGGTTTCCTTCAGCTTTCAGGCGCGATCGACGTCAATCTCCCCGTTCTCGCATTGGCGGGCCTCTTCCTTCCGGCTGGTTTCGCGTTGATCGTATGGGTGCTCGGCCGGACGTTGTGGAGCGTCCGGCCATCTAGCCTGCCACTGCCTGCTCGTTTCGTGGCCGGAGGGATCGCCAGCATCGCGGTCACCGCCACCTTGGGTGCTTCGTTTGCATTTGTGCTTTCAGGCCGGGCGCCTGGAGGGGCGGATTTCGACCTGCGAACACTGGCTCTTCCCATCCATGTGACGGTCGGTCTGGGCGGCTGGCTCGGCTTCACGGCAATCGGTGTCAGCTACCGCTTGCTGCCCATGTTCATGCTTTCCCCGGACAGTGAACGCACCACGGGCCATTTGGTGTTATGGACTGGGGCGATGGCCTTGGGTCTGATCGTCCTGGCAGAACCGTTGGAAGTTCTTTCAGGGACAATCATGCTGCCCACTGTTGTCGCCGGCTTGATGGGGCTCGTTGCGACCGTCTTCTACGGGATCGATCTTGCGTTTTTCTACCGCAACCGCAAGCGACGCAAGATCGAGCTGAACAGCAGGTCGGCGATCGGCGCATTCGCGGCCCTCTATCTTTCGGTCCTGCTTCTGCTCGCGCTATTGGCCAGCGGAACGCTTGCGCAGCATGTAGGCGCGATCGTCTATCTCGTCGCCTTCGGCTGGCTGACGGGGCTGGGACTTTCACAACTCTACAAGATCGTGCCGTTCCTTACCTGGCTCGAATGCTACGGACCGGTGATGGGCAGGGAACCGACGCCACGCGTCCAGGATCTTGTCGTCGAAACGCGCGACAGGTTCTGGTTCGCACTTTATTACGTCGGCGTACTGGCCGGAACCGGCGCGCTTCTGGCCGAGGCGGCGGTCCTGTTCCGGACAGCGACGGCTGTGACGTTGTTTGCCACCGCGGCAATCGTCGTGGAACTCGTTCTGGCGCGCCGCCTTGTCAATGTTGCAACTGCCCTGCGTCTGCCCGAGGGAGCATCGCGCCCGCGTCTTTTCCTGCCTTCCTGGCGTTAGATACAGAGGAGATCCGAATGAATTCCCCGCATTACGACCTCGACGTTCGACCGATCCTTCGCGAAGGCGGCGAACCCTTCAGCGCTATCATGGAAGCCGTGGCCGCGCTCGCCCCCGGTCAAAGCCTGCGCTTGCTCGCTTCCTTCAAACCGATTCCCCTGTTCCAGGTGCTTGGTGCGAGGGGGTTTGAGCCTTCGGCCCGTGAAATTGGCAACGGCGACTGGGAAGTGATCTTCACGCCCGCCAATGCTGTGCCGCCGGCGCCGGAAAAACCGAACGATCCTCGCGCTCTGCCAGTGGAGACGACTGGCCTGAGCCAGTCATGGAACTCGACAACCGCGATCTCGAGCCACCGGAACCTATGGTCAAGGCCTTGGAAGGAGTCGAATCCCTGGCGCCCGGCCGAACGATAGCCGTGCTGCTGCCTCGCGAACCGGCGTTTCTGTTCGAGGAACTGCAGGCGCGAGGCCACCGCTGGCGCGGCGCCTTCGAACCGGAAGGGCACTATCGCATCGTTATCCGCTCTGGTGGACCGGGCGGGCGGCGGTCATGAGCGACGAAGAGGACGAGACACTGGCGGCTGGTGTGCGCGAAGCGCTGCGCATGGTCATTGATCCCGAGCTTGGAGAAAATGTCGTCGATCTCGGACTGATCTACCAGGTTTCGGTGGGACGTAACGGGACGGCGCAGATCGAAATGACGACCACGACACGTGCATGTCCAGCCACAGGCTATCTCAAGGACGCCGTACAGTCGGCGGCTTGGATCGTGACCAGAATCCACAACGTCGAGATCCGGCTCACCTACGAACCGCCGTGGACGCCCGAGATGATGAATGCCGACGCCAAGTGCCGTCTTGGCCTGGTCGAAACGGGAAGCAATGCATGAACGGGGAGCAACGAAACAAGCCAACGATCGTCGTCGAGGGCATGCCGCTGTCGAGCGAGCTTGATGAGGCGATGATTCACAGGGTCGTCCACGGTTTCTACGAAGAGATCCGTCGAGATCAACTTCTCGGCCCGATCTTCAACGCAGAGATCCCGCCGGAGGCATGGCCGCGCCATTTGGCGAAGATGTGCGACTTCTGGTCCGCCACGATGCTGCGGATCTCCCGCTACGATGGCCGACCGCTGCCGCCGCACCTGGCGATACCGGGCCTTTGCGAGGCGCATTTCCGGCGTTGGCTGACGCTGTTCCGAGCCACAGTGAAGCGCGTTTGCCCGCCTGAAGCCTCAGCGCTGTTCATGGCCCGTGCGCTGCGCATTGCTCACAGCTTCCGCCTTGCAGTCGCTTTCAACCGCGGGGAAGAGACCATTCACGTCAAACCAATCCTCGAGGAGAGCCTTTGCTCAGGTAGAGCTTCAGAGTGATCGCAGTGCCCATTTGACCATCTGGGAAATCGGCCCTTCATGCGACTGACGAGGCTCTGCGCCCGTCCGTCTTGCAGCGCAGCAGGCTGCGGGGACTAGTCATCTTCCTCTTTGTTCCAGCGCAACGATCATCTTGTAAGGCGATAGCATGATGTTCGTATTGCAAACGCGGACAAAGGGCATGAAACCTCGATACAGTTACGATGTTACCATGGACGCAATCATGCGCGAGTGGCCGGCAACCATCCGCGTCGTTCTCCAGCATGGTATGCTTTGCGTCGGCTGCCCTATTGCTCCGTTCCACACCATTTCCGAGGCGGCGCGGGAGCACGGGCTAAGCGAGGAATCACTTCGTTTCGATCTGGATGTCGCTATCGAGCGAGCCGGAGCGGATTAGTTCTTCCCAGTCCGCCCTTCAGCCAGCACAAGCAGGCGGTGAGGTTCAACGACGGTCACCTTCTCGCGTCGGCTTTTGACGAGCCCCTTCTCCTCCCAAGATGAGAGCAGCCGGCTCACCGTGTGCAGCGTCGTTCCTGTCATCTCGGCAATGTCCTGCCGTGAGATCGGGAAGTCGATCATTATTCCTTCATCGGTCTTCCGGCCCGTCTGCTTAACCAGCTTAAGCAGCGCATGGGCGACCCGTTGATCCACCTGTTCGGTGGACATTTCGACGACGCGCGTGTGAGCGTCCTGCAACCTGCTGCCTACAGTCTTATAGGTGTTGGCGCCAAAATTGGGGAAGGCGTCCGCGAATTTTGGCCACAAGTGACCTGGCCAGGCAAGAAGCACGCAATCGATGGCGGCGATCGCGCTGGCCGGATAGGTGGTGCGGCCCAGCGCGTGAGCAATGCCCATTAGTTCGCCGGGGCTAATGTAGCGCACCGTCACCTCTTGGCCATCAGGCGTTGTCTTGATGACACGGACATGGCCGTCGAGCAGCAAGAAGAACGAATGAGCTTCCTGCTCCTGCTCGAACACGGGTTGGTCCTTGGCAATCCGTAACGACCGGGCTTGACCGATTATATAGTCGAGATCCGTGGGGGCCATGCCCTGAAAGGCAGATAGCCCGGCGATCAATGAGCGATCGAGGCGGCTCAACTGCAGCGCCCCTTCCGAAACTTTACTGTGACCATGAAAGGCATTCCGTCTCTGTCGAGCCACACAATGTCACAGGCCACCGACGGGCGACAAGTGGCACACACCGCGGCCTTTTTCCTTATTTCCCAACTTGTTTGCGCTGCAGCAAAGTTCTCAAGCCGGACACAGCTTAGAAAAACCACAGCGGTAGACGCCGTCGAGCATAATTGACCAGAAAGATAAGATCATGAGAAATGCAATCGTAATCGCCGCCGCGCTCGCAGCGTCGGTGTTGGCTGGAGCGGCGCAGGCCGCCGACCATCAGGTCCAGATGCTCAACAAGGGCGAGAAAGGCGTGATGGTCTTCCAGCCTGACTTTGTCCAGGCAGCGCCTGGTGACACTGTCACGTTCGTGCCAACCGATAAGGGCCACGATGCCGAAACGATCAACGGCATGATCCCGGACGGTGCGAAGACTTTCAAGGGCAAGCCGGGCGAACAAATCACCGTTACGTTCGACAAGGAAGGTATTTATGGCGTGAAGTGCGCGCCTCATTATGGGATGGGCATGGTGGCGTTGATCGTGGTCGGCAAGCCGGTCAATCTGGAGAAGGCAGCCGCGGTTAAACAGTCAGGAAAGGCGAAGAAAGTGTTCGAAACCCTGCTGGCTGAAGTTCCAGCGGGCAATTGAGGGCATAGCCTATATTATTCAGATAGCCGGCAGGATCCTCGGGACGGACATCGGTCCGCCTGGGGTTCCTCGTCTTGGAAAATGCATCCCATGGCAATTCCACGCACACGGCCGGGCGCATATCCGGCGGTTCTCTCCTACGGTTTCCGGCCGTTCTTCCTGCTCGGCTCGCTGTACGCCGGAGGGGCGATCCTGTTCTGGCTGCCGTTGTTTTACGGCCGGCTCGAAACCTCGAGCGCCTTCCTGCCCGTAGATTGGCATGTCCACGAGATGCTGTTTGGCTATCTCGCGGCGATCGTTACGGGATTCCTGCTGACCGCTATTCCGAATTGGACCGGACGTCTGCCGGTGCAAGGCCTGCCGCTGCTGGCGCTCGTCCTGCTGTGGCTTGCGGGGCGAGTTGCGGTGTTCTTTTCGGCGGAGACCGGCTGGCTCGTCGGAGCCGCAGTCGATTGCGCCTTTCTCCTGGCGGTAGCGGCCGCCGCCGCGACCGAAATCATCGCGGGCCGAAACTGGCGGAACCTCAAGGTGCTGTTGCCGGTCGCCGTGCTTCTGGCGGCCAACGTGATGTTCCATGTCGAAGCACACCACCAGGGCGTCTCGGACATCAGCCGTCGGCTCGGCCTCGGGGCTGCCGTCGTTCTCATCATGATCATAGGCGGACGCATTGTTCCCAGTTTCACCCGCAATTGGCTGGCTCGCGAAAATCAGGGCCGCCTGCCGGCCCCGTTTAGCCATTTCGACGTAGCAACGATCGCGCTGTCCGCGGCCGCATTGGCGGCTTGGGCCTTCGTTCCTGAAAACAGCGCGACAGGCGCAATGCTGATCGCCGGATCGGCTTTCAACGCTATCCGGCTTGTGCGCTGGGCGGGTGATCGCACGTTTCGTGATCCGCTGGTGGTGATCCTGCACATCGCGTTTGCCTTTGTGCCGATCGGTCTTCTGCTCGCCGGACTTGCCGTCGTCCTGCCGGAGACAGTCCCTTCCGCGGCGGGCATTCACGCGTTCAGCGTAGGAGCGGTGGCATGCATGACGCTCGCCGTCATGACCCGCGCCACGCTTGGGCACACAGGGCGCGAATTGCAGGCGAACATTGGCACGCGCGTGGTCTTCGTCGCGATCGTGCTTGCGGCCGTCATGCGCATCGGCGCCGCGTTCCTACCTGCGCAAGCGATGCTTCTCCACATATCGGCGACGTTGTGGGTGGCGGCCTTCCTCGGCTACGCGGCTCTATTTGGCGGCATGCTGGTTCAACCCAAACTACGGTTGCGGAAGCCGAACAAGGCGCCGTCTTGACGCGCGGATCAGGACCGCATCGATCCAAGCAAACGGAGTGCCATCGGCCCCGGCTGGCGTGGCGAATTCGAAATTCGTATCACCTTGGAGCAGCAGCGACGGTGAAGGTGCATTTGAACGCTAACCGTACCAATCGTCATATCGGCCGTTCCTCCAGATATCTCAACGTAGCCAAACGCTTGATGGCCGTTGTTGCGAAGGTTTGGGCTCGGTCGCGGTCGGCCTGGAGGGGAAGGCTTTCCCCCGCGTTGAGGTAGGATTCGGCCAGCAGCTCGCAGAGCGCATCCAAGGATTCCGGTGATCGGTCGCTGATTGAAGTGGTCGTTCCGAGCGGGCTGGCAGTGAGTTGTTGCGCAAGGTCTCGCGCCTCTGTCGCAAGATTGCTAAGCACGGCCTTGTCATGTTCCCCCCGAAACGCCGCAAACGCTTTCAGTCGGATCGCGATCTGTTCTTCCATGGCTGCAAGATCGCTAGAGCTGGCAAATGTCGCGTTGGCCTCACGACGCGAAAAGAATGCACGCCGCCGTTCGGTCCGCAGAATACGGGCATGTTCCAGTTCCTCTCGAGCCATCTGCTCAGCAGCGGATCGGATCTCCGTTGAAGGTGCGTTCGAGGCCACGTAGGACCAAAAGGCAAAAGCGCGCTCTTCGTTTCTCACTGCCATCGCAAACGAATGGTAAGGGTCCACAAGTTCGGGCGAGATCACGGCCGTGTTCTCGTCATCGAAAACACCTTTCGGCGTCCATTGGAGCTGCCTCAGATCCGGATCATTGCCACTGGATTGCCGGGACCAGCGAGTGACGTTTTCGATATGGCCCGTTTCCTCCTTGACCAGGCGCTCGAAGACCTCGGCCAATCTCGCCTGACCCTTATCGCGCATTCGCTGTGCTAGTTCCGCGTACCTTTCCGCAGCTTCTTTCTCCATCGCGAATGCGATTGCCAGAAGTTCGGCCATCGACCTGACCGGCGCCGCCGGCTCTGCTTGCAAACGAGACATGACTCTCCTCCGATGCCAGTTTTTTCAACACTAGGCCGACTACCTGGAAGTTGTTTGCGCTGCGTCAAAGAACTCTCGTTCAAAACCGCCGACACACGCGCCAGAGGCCGCTGGCGGACGAAACCAGCTAGCTCCCAGCTTGAGAACGTAATGAAGGAAGCCGATGCCGGGGAGCATTTCCACTCGATATACGTCGACCGCTTCCTTACGACTCTCGAGGAACTGGCGCCGTCTTGCTGCGTGGGCAATTGCAACCCTGGCAATCCTGGCTGTCTGGTCGGCACCCACCCATGCCGGAACACTCAAGGACTACTTGGCAAGCACCAAGCCGGGAGAGCTAATCCAGGGTGGCGATCGATACGGGGAATTCGAAGGCGTCCCGCCGCTGGCGCCAATCTACTCGAGAACCCGAAAAATCGGGTACGCCTACCTCAACACCGACTTTTCCAGCGCGGTTGGATATTCGGGAAAACCGATCAGGATCCTTGTCGGCATTGATGCCGCGGGGATTATCCGCGGGATCAAGCTGGTCGAGCACAAGGAACCGATCGTCCTCATAGGCATACCGCAGGCAAAGGTCGTCGCGGCACTCAACTCATTGATCGGCAAGGACCTCAGCCGCGTCGCTGCCGGGGCAGAACAGCTCCCGCAGGTCGACATCGTCAGCGGTGCCACCGTGACAGTTCTGGTGATGAGCGACAGCGTCGTCCGCTCCGCCGTCAAACTAATTCGGAGCAACCGTCTTGGTGCAACCAGTTCGACCACCTCGCCAGTCGCCCAAGGGCTGATCAAGAAGCCGGACTTGTCCAAGTCTGAAATCCGCGATTGGGCTTCGCTCCTCGGCGATGGCTCAATTCGCAGCCTCCGCCTCACCGTCGGCGAGGTCTCCGACGCTTTTGCTCAAGCCGGCCATCCAGAAGCGTCCGCCAAGCCCGAGACAACCAATCCAAGCGATCGCTTCATCGACTTGTATGTGGCCGCGGTCGGAGTGCCGACGATCGGTCGCAGCCTTCTGGGAGATGTCGCTTACGAGCGGCTGCAAAAGAAGCTCAAGCCGGGCCAGCAGGCGATCATCGTTGCCGGTGACGGCGCCTATTCCTTCAAGGGTTCAGGCTATGTGCGGGGCGGGATTTTTGACCGGATCGAACTGCTGCAAGACGGCCAAGGCGTCCGGTTCCGCGATCGAAATCACACGAGGCTCGGCGACCTGGCGGCGAAGGGCGCGCCGAGCCTGCGCGAAATAGCATTGTTTTCCGTACCGGATGAATTTTCGCTCGATCTCACGCAACCTTGGGAACTGCAGTTGCTAGCCCAGCGCAGCTATGGCGCGCGGGACAAGGCGGTCCTTCCGTTCAACGTCGGCTATGCTCTTCCCGACCGTTACCTGACGATCGAAGAGCCCCCGGTGCAGGAGGCCGTCAAACCGGTTTCGGAAGCGGCCGCGCCAACACCTGCGTCGGCTGAAGAGCCAGGCGCGACTTTCCACGACCAGGAACCGCTCTGGATCAAAATTTGGAGGATGGACACAGTTTCGGTCGCCATCACCGTGGCCGCGCTCCTTGTCCTTACCGCCATCTTCTTCTTCCAGAACTGGCTGGTTCGGCGGCCACGCCTGTTCGGTTGGGTGCGACGCGGCTATCTCCTTTTTACACTGGTCTGGCTTGGATGGTACGCCAATGCCCAGCTCTCCGTGGTCAATGTGCTGACGTTCTTCAACTCGTTGATCAGCGGCTTCAGCTGGGAATTCTTCCTGTCGGCACCTCTCATTTTCATACTTTGGGGTGCCATTGCGGCGGGACTTCTCTTCTGGGGCCGTGGACCGTTTTGCGGCTGGCTTTGTCCGTTCGGAGCGCTCCAGGAACTGACCAACAATCTGGCGCAGTGGCTGAAAGTGCCACAGATCACGTTGCCCTTCGGCCTTCACGAGCGGCTGTGGCCAATCAAGTACATCGTCTTCCTCGGCCTCTTCGGCCTTTCGCTCTATTCGGTGGGAATGGCCGAGACCTACGCCGAGGTCGAGCCGTTCAAAACGGCGATCATCCTGAAGTTCGCCCGCGAGTGGCCTTTCGTGATCTTCGCGCTGGCGCTTCTCGGCGCCGGCCTGTTCGTCGAACGCTTCTACTGCCGCTATCTCTGCGCGCTCGGCGCCGCGCTCGCCATACCAGGGCGCATCCGCATGTTCGAGTGGCTGAAGCGCTATCCCGAGTGCGGCTCGCCCTGCCAGCGTTGCGCCAAGGAATGCCCGGTGCAGGCGATCCATCCAGAGGGCCAGATCAACGTCAATGAATGCATCTATTGCATGCATTGCCAGGAACTCTACCACGACGACCATCGCTGCCCGCACATGATCCAGGTGCGCCTGAAGCGCGAAAAATTCGAGGCGCTCTCGTCACCGTCGAGCCGGGGCAAGGGGCCGGCCAAGCCGGTGATCGCCTTCAAAGGCAAGCCAATCGAGCAAAGCAGCCTGGTTCCCAGTTCAACGACCTAAGACTCAACCAGAAGGAGACGGAATATGTCGGAAGAAGACCGCAAGAGAACCCTGAGCAGGCGCCAGCTGCTGGGTACGTCGGCAATCGTGGCGGCCGCCGGCGCGTCGGGCATTGGCGGCACGCTGACATTGGGCGGAAGCATGGTGTCGCCGGCGGCGGCACAGAGCGCTGCGTCGGGAGGGCAAAAGTTCGAGGTCATGCCGGGCGAGCTCGATCAATATTATGTGTTCTTTTCGAGCGGCCAAAGCGGCGAAGTCCGCATTGTCGGCGCGCCGTCGATGCGTGAACTGATGCGGATCCCCGTCTTCAATCGCTGCAGCGCGACCGGATGGGGCCTGACCAACGAGAGCCGCAAGGTGCTGACCGAGGGGCTGCTGCCGGAAACCAAGGAATTCCTGAAGGACAAGGGCGGCATCTATCTCAACGGCGATCTCCATCACCCGCACCTGTCGTTTACTGACGGCACCTATGACGGCCGCTACCTGTTCGCGAATGCCCGCCTGACCTTGGCGCAGCTCTCGGTGCCCGAAAAGACCAACGAGATCACCGCCATCCCCGATCTGCTTGATCAACTGGCTGACGCCAAGCAGCTCGAA
>NZ_JAMYQP010000053.1:0-33390 GCF_040320945.1 Mesorhizobium sp. M0587 | reverse complement strand
GTCCAATCGAGCAGCGAGGTGCCTGCAAGCGTCAGCGTGCCGGCGCCGTCCTTCACCATCGCGCCGGTGCCGGAGATATTGCCGGCAAAGCTGGCGTCCGCCGTCTGGTCGAACACGACAGTTCCGGCATTGCCGAGGTCGCCGCGGATCGAAGCCGCATTGCCGACCAGCGTTCCGGCACTCACCAGCGTGTTGCCGGCGTAAGTATTGGCTCCCGCCAAAACCAGAGTGCCGTCGCCGGCTTTCGTGAGACCGCCTGCGCCGGAGATGACATTGCTGAGCGTGAAGGTTGTGCCGAGATCCGTCAGGAACGTTCCGTCCCCGGTCAGCGCGATGGTCCGTGCACTGGTGATGTCGGCAGTGGTTTCCAGCGTGCCGCCATCGAAGGTCAATCCGCCGATCGGATTACCTAAACTGCTATCGCTCGAAATTTTCAGGATACCGTCGCTCAGCGTCCAAGGCGTGACGGCAGTCGTCGTCCCCGTCAGCGTCCAGGTGCTGTTCCCTGTCTTCTCATAAAACCCGAACCCGTTATATTTGGCGCCAGCGCCGACCTGCGACACATCGAAACTGGCGCTGGTATCGCCACCCAGCTTGAACGTATCGGCGGCGCTGAAAGCAACCACATTGCCCGTGATGGTCGAGCCGGCCTGAATCTCCAGCGAGTTCACGCCGCCCGTGAACTGGATGGCTTTGCCGGCTACCGGCGTTCCACCACCTGTGCCGACGGCGCCACCTGTGATCGTGCCCGCATTGATGACGGCGATGTTGGCGCCTTTGATCCCCGCGCCGCCATCGCCGGCGGCCGCCGCCGCCCCACCCTGACCGCCATTGCCGCCAATGATCGTCGCCCCCGTACCGTTGACAACCGTTCCGCCCGAAAGCAGCAGAACACCGGCGCCGCCGTCGCCACCGCCCGCCGCGATGCTTCTTCCGCCAGTGCCCCCAGCCAGATTTCCGTTGTTGTCGATTGTTCCGCCGCCGGTCAGGACGATGGCGGCTGCGCCGCCGCCACCGCCTGCTATGACACTCACGGCGCGGCCACCAGTGCCGCCTGTGACGCTGCCGCCAGCTTCGACGGTGACATTAGCCGACGAAAACACGCCGACGCCACCACCTCCGCCGCCGGAGGTGGAGTTTGAGCCCGCGAAGCCGCCGTTGCCACCTCTCACCGATCCGCCGCTGGTTACGGCAATGTCCGCCGTGGCGCTGGCGCCGACACCGCCACCGCCGCCACCGCCGCCCCTGGCGGTGCCGCCCACGCCAGATGAACCAATAGCGCCGGTCCCGCCGCTAACGCTGGTGGAGATAGTTCCACTTGTGGAAATGACCTGGCCCGCACTACCGGTCGCTCCGGGAACGCCGTTGGGGTCGCCGGATGTTGAAGCTGATCCTCCGGAACCTCCTGGCGCGCCGTTTCCCGTTGTGAGGTCGACGCCGCCACCGCCACCGCCGGAGGCCACGCCGTTTGCGGCATTCTGACCCGTGGCACTTGCGAGCGGGCCGTCAACGCCACCTTGTCCGGCACCTGTGCCGCTGCCATTGCCGCCATCGGCCCAAGCGGGCGCGGCGCTCAGTGCGAAGGTGACAGCAAGGATCGCAAGGGAGGAAGCGCTGGAGCGAAGCGACACGACTTGCTGCAAGCGCGCGAGATGCAAAACCCAAATCCCATCGCGCGCCAGAATCCGCTCCGCCATGCCTATGCTCCCTGATTCCCAAGTGCGCCGAACGCAGCATGAAAATTATTTGCCCCGCAAGCCGTTTATAGTCTTGAAGGCTACCAACAAGCTAAACGATGGCCAGTAAAATCTGGTCTGCGACGTTTACGTGATAGGAAATATGTTCATATTAGCTTTGGCTTATGAATGACCGTTACTCAGTCGCGAGAACAATCTCGCCGCATGGATCCGCGCGTAAACTTTCGGAGCTCCTGGCCCTCAGCCTATCCCATCGAGTGAACTCGCAGGCCGCGCGGCGCAAGGGGGGTGGACCGAGCGTCATTTGCACTGGACCGGGATTCCCCCTCGCGCCATGTCGCCGTCCGCGAAAGCACTCAGCCGCGATGTCTGCTTTCGGGCGGAGGTAAAGTCTGCCTCAACGTCCGAGATCAGGCGCAGTCATGTGCGCCTTCACCTCGTCCGGCGCGTTGTGGCGGTCTCCCCATCCGGATTCGGGCCGCGTGCTTGGAACCAATGGCGGGCAAGACTGTTCGGCTTTGGTGCGACGCTGTCATGCCCGGCCGGGGCAAGCGGCGATCTCGAGGAGTTCTCGTCATGAAGATTTCGTCCAGATTTCGTTCAGTCGCAGTTGCCGTCATCGCCACCGCGGGCGTTGGTTTTGCCAGCGCCGCGCATGCGGACAGCGGTACGATCCGTTTTGCCGTCTACAAGGCGGCCTTTTTCGTCGGCGGCTCCGGAGGCGAGGGCACGTTGACCTTTCATGGTCGCCGCTATCCCATCTCGGTCGGCGGCGTCTCGGGCGGCCTCGCCTTCGGTGCCTCCAAGACCTATTTCAAAGGCACCGTGCGCCACATACGCCGCGCCCGGGACGTGACCGGGGTGTACGGCGCGGCGGGCGGTGGCGGTGCGCTCGGCAGAGGGGCCCAGGTGATCGTCATGACCAATGACAAGGGCGCCCGACTCGAACTCACCGGCAGGCAGGTCGGCCTGCAGGTCAACGCCGACCTCAGCGGCATGAGCATCACGGTGAAGTAAGGGCCGTCACGCCGTTCGTCATTTCTGGGTGGGCGGGATCGCTAAAATCCAGCGATCGGGCACCCGCGGGGAGAGCAATCATGCGCCCTCACGCTCGAAAGGAACCGCGAAGCCGATCCATGCGGCCGATACAGAGGCGCAAGCGGAAGTGCTTGTGTGGGGAAGACCATCTACATCTGCCGCGACAGGGCCTCGGTTTTGTCCGCCGCGATACCGTCATGAGGCAAGGTCACGCGCAAATCGCAGACCAGCCCCGCGTTTTCGAACCTCAGCGAGACGCGGCCCGCTTCGGACGCGAATACCCGCTCGAGAAGCTGGGTGCCGAAACCCTTGCGGTCGACAGGCTCCACGACAGGGCCCCCGACCTCACGCCATTGGAGCTCGAGCCGGCGGCTATGCTTATGATTGACGAGCGTCCAGCGGATCGAAACCCTGCCCATAGCCGTCGACAACGCCCCGTATTTGATCGCATTCGTCATAAGCTCATGGAAAACCAGGGCTGCCGAAAGGGCGATGTTCGGCGGAAGCCAGACCCTCTCGCCGACGATCTGAAAGCGCTCGATCGAGGCGTGCGGCTTGATCGACGCCGCAATGAGGTCGCCGAGATCGGCGCCGCTCCAGTTCTGCTGCGTAAGCAGGTCGTGTGCCTTCGCCAGCGAAACGAGCCGGCTGGACAGCATCTGTCTTGCCTCGGACAGGCTGGTGGCGTTGCGCATCGTCTGGCCCGCGATCGACTGGACCACCGCAAGCGTGTTCTTGACGCGGTGGTTCAGTTCATTGGCCAGCAGTCTGCGGTGCTCCTCGCCGCGTTTGCGGTCGGTGATGTCGAGACTGATCTGCACGGCACCGATGATGCTGCCGGCCGGATTGCGGATCGGGCGTGCGCTGGTGAGCAGGAAGCGCTCTACGCCCGAGGGAAGCGTGTAGGCGAACTCTTCGTGGTCGGTCAGCTCTCCGCGCATCGCACGGCTCAGAGGCCGGTCCTCGCGGCTCACCGCATGGCCGTTCCTGACCGCCACGGTGTTGATCACACGTTCCGGCCTGCCGAAGGAATCGGATGCATCCGTGGGCAAACCCATGAGCTCCGCCGCGAAGCGGTTGCGGATCACCTGAAGCGCTTTCGGATCATAGGTAAACCAGACCGCCGCCGGCACCGTCTCCAACACCGCTTCCAGCTCGTACCGGCGTTCGGCGATGGCGCGCTCCGCGTCGACCATCGCCCGCGCGATGGTGGCAAACTCCGTAACGGAGGTGGACAGGGGTTCGACCCGGCGCCCATGCCCCAGCGCCTCGGCACGGGCCGCCAGGTCGGTTGTGGCGCCGGTGAAGTGCTTGCCGACAATGTATCCCAGCGCAACCGAGACAAGGAGCGACAGGAGGCCTATCGCGCAAATCGCGGCAAGCGATCGCCAAAGCGGTGCCTGGACTTGGGAGAGCGGCACGTTGGCGGTATAGAACCAATCGGAGTGCGGCGATCGGTAATAGCCCGCCAGCAGCGTCATGCCTTCGAAGTTGCGGGATGTGAAGCTGCCGGAGCGTCCGACGATCTTCTCCAGATACTCGGCTCGTCCGGGCTTGCCGCTCATCTCCTCGTCCAATCTGGAACGCGCCACGTAATTTCCGTCGCGATCTCCAATCCCCACCGTCCAACCCTCCGGGACAGCCGGCATCATCACGTTTCGGATGCGGGCGGTCGGGACTGAAATCGAAAGAAGCAGTTCCTCGCCCCTGGGAGCCGGCACCCGAATGGACGTGGCGATGCGGCGGTCCTTCGAAGCTTTGCCGGTGAAGACACCGCTGACGAAAAATCCGCCAGCCTTGATTTTCTCGCGATCGGCAGCGGCTATCGGGGCGACGGGCGGCAGGTCCGAGCCGTAGCCGATCTCCGTGTTCAAGAGTTGATTGCGGCCAAGATCGCGCAGGACAATGACCTGGTCCTTGCCCTGGACCAGATTGAGCGCCTCGCCGTGAAAGGCTTGCAGATTACCATTGGCGAGAGCGGCGGATTTCGAAAGGCCGTCGACGATCGTTTGAAGGTTGGCGAGTTCGCCCTCCACCACGAGCGACACCTGCCGGGCCGTCTGCAGGGCATCCTGCTCGAAACGGTACCGCTCCTGTTGAGCATACTGGACCAGCAAATAGGCAGCGAATAGCCAGACCGGGACCACTGCGGCGGCGATCAGACCAAGCAGGTGCGATCGAACAGATCGAAGAGGCAAGACCATACCCCCTGCCGCCTCAGGAAACTAGCCAACCATAATCGCCAGCCCAGGAACAGCAAGCATTAGTTATAGCGAATATACAGAGGCCGTTGCCGGTTGCAGGCGCCGCGACAGAAAGCTGATCGCCTGTCCCGATCGGCTCAGGTGCTCTTCAGCGTGCCGTTCATCCCTTCCGGATAGAAGCCGCCCTTGCTCACCCCCTCCTTGTCGGTGAGGTAGACGATCCGCAGCACTTCCTGCGGCGTCCTGGTGAACGCGATCGCGTCGGGCGTCGAGGGGACGATGTTGGCCTTGCCATGCACCTGGATGCCCTGGTCCTTGTCTTCCGATCCGTCGATCTTGTCGCGGGCGTCGGAGACGGCGTTGGCGGCCTTCCAGGCCTTCTCTCCCTTCCGGTACAGCGTCGAGCGCGCCATTCCCATGTGGTAGGCCTCGACCGCCAATATGCCGGCGGCGGCGGCGAGGAAGTCCTTGTCCTTCAGAACCGTCGCCGCGCCGGCATAGGCGGTGACGCCGACATCCTCGAACAGCATGCCGCCGAGAACGAAGTTCGTTTCGTCGCCGAATGGGTCGAAGTCGTCCCCGAGGCCCGCTGCCTTCGCAACTGCCTTGAACCCGGCATCGAAATCGATGACCGGCCTGTCGACGGCGTTCTTGGCAAGCGTCTTGCGGTAGAACCGGACATGCGCGAGTTCGTTTTCAGCAACTTCCTGCATGAATTCGCCGATGGCTGGTGTCTCGAAGGACACTTTCTTTCCGCCAACGACGTCGCCGGGTTTCGAACCGGCATCGGCGGCGTCGATGCCTTTTCCCGTGGTGCCGCGGAGGTAGTATTCGGCCTCCATGTATTCCAGGTTGAGCGCAAAGCGGAAAATGTCTTCGTCCTGCACTTCTTCCTTGGCATAGACGCGAGAAACCGGCGTGAGGCCCGCCGTGGCGGCGAGGCCCAGCCCAAATTGCAATGCGCGGCGGCGGGAAAGGTGAAGTGAAGAGGTGGCACGTATCATGACTTCCTCCTAAAGCCCGCCGGCATCACCTGTTGGTGCCCTATCGCGGGCCTATCATCCCAACCCCGCTGCAGGCGGAATGTTCCTGGCCAGGCGCCAGCCAGGGTTCGGGCGCAGCCCCCCGACGAATTGACGGGCTCCGCTCAAACGTGCGCGATCGCCAGGAGCCAGGCCAGGATATCGAGCAGCAGAAAGACCAGCGCGATCTGCAACGCCGCCCGGAGCCGCTGGATGATCCGCCAGTTGCCGGCCATGTCGGCCTTGATGCGAAGGGCAAGCGCGCGGTGCATGGCCGACATGGTTGCCGGGCTGTCGCCATCGACATAGCGATGGAGCAGTTCTTCGGGATCGAAGCGGAAGGTGTATTGGTGGTAGGGCCAGAGCATGAAGACGATCAGCCCGCCAATGCCGAACAGCAGGGCGACCGCGGTCCACTCCCAAAGCCCAAGCCCGTCGGCAAGGGCCGCGCCGCCGAGCAAAGAGTTCGCGAAGGCGGTGGCAAAGATGAGGCTGCCGGCGCGGGTGTTCATGTTCTCCACGACGGTCTGCTGGTGCGTGAGGCCTCTCACTGCCTCCTGGTAGATAAACGCCAGACGAGGATCGTCGTCGGCAAGATCGCTCGCGGCGGTGGTTTCTGCTCCACTCGGACGTTTCGCCATAAGGGCTACCCCTCAGGTGCTGCAGGGAGACGCCAATCTAACTCAAAATCCGTCGCCGCAAAAATGTGGCGACACGGCCGCGTTGAACAAAACCGGCGCCCTGCCTGATATTTCAGCAGATATTGGTCGATATTGAGTAAAAGTTAAACCAAGCCTCACCTTTGAATTGCATAGGCCATCGTATTCTCCTCCTGCGCGATATCAAATTGGAGAGAGGAGAGTTTTCGCTGTACTATGTGATGATTCCCTGGAACCATGGTTTGGGTTACCAGTTGAGCCGTCAGCAATCATCGATTGGTTTGGCGGACTACGTACAACGAGGAAGGATTGTCCGATGAGCACCGTCCTGAACGCCAAGGGCGTTCCTCTTGCCTATAGCGGCGCCTCTACCCATTGGTTTTCCGCGACCGGATCCGGGCCGCAATTATACGGCACGTCCGGCAACGACTCGTTCTGGGGCGACAGCACCGTCAACCTCACCATTTATGGCGGCGCGGGCGACGACTATTATCATCTCTATTCGATGAACAACAAAGTGGTCGAGGACCCCGGGGCCGGGATCGACACGATCGACACATGGATGAGCTACAAGCTCCCCGACAATTTCGAGAACCTCGTCGTCACCGGCGACAACCGCTATGCGTTCGGGAACGCATTGGATAACATCATCAAGGGTGGATCCGGCCATCAGACGCTGGACGGCGGCCTTGGCAATGACGTCCTGATCGGCGGCGCCGGCGCCGACACTTTCGTCGTCTCGAAGGGCCACGGAAGCGACCTGATCTACGATTTCGACGCGACCGACACCGTCCGTCTCAACGGCTATGACCTGAACTCCTTCGCTGCCGTCCGGGCGCATATGGTCCAGGTTGAAGCGAACGTGATGCTGGACCTCGGATCCAATGAGGTGCTGGTGTTCAAGGGCACGACCATCGACAAGATGCAGCCCGGCCAGTTCGAGTTGCCGATCGACAAGTCCGGCATGACGCTGTCCTTCTCCGACGATTTCAACACGCTCAGCCTGGACAACGGCCAAGGCGGCACCTGGGATTCCAACTTCTCGTGGGGAGCCGCGAACGGAAGCACGCTAAGCAGCAATGGCGAACTGCAATGGTACATCGACGCGAAGTACGGCCCGACGAGCTCCGTTCACCCGTTCAGCGTCGAAAACGGCGTTCTCACCATCACCGCGGCGCAGGCGCCGGCGGACATCAAGCCCTATATCAACAATTATGAATACACTTCGGGGCTGCTGACGACCCACGATTCCTTCGCGCAGACTTACGGCTATTTCGAAATGCGGGCCGACCTGCCCGAAACGGCCGGCGCCTGGCCGGCCTTCTGGCTGCTTCCGGAAGACGGCTCGTGGCCGCCGGAACTGGACGTCGTGGAAACGCGCGGCCAGGACCCGAACACGCTGCTCATGACGGCGCACTCCAACGAGACCGGACAGCACACGAAGATTTCGTCCTCGGTAAACGTCGCCGATACCGACGGTTTCCACACCTATGGCCTGCTCTGGACGCAGGATAAGCTTGTCTGGACCTACGATGGCGTGAAGGTCGCCGAAGCGGCGACGCCGTCCGACATGCACAGCCCCATGTACATGCTGGCCGATCTCGCGGTCGGCGGTTTGGCCGGCGCGCCGCCGGATCATCTCGCGACGCCGGCCCAGATGAAGATCGACTATATCCGCGCCTATACGCTGGACGACCTCCAGCAACACCCCCTGGACGTCACGGGCGAGCACACGGTCTAGGTGGCCTCCATGTCGGGAGCCACGCGCCGTCAGGGGAGTTCGACTGTGCGGCCGGGCCTGCGCGCAGTGTTGCGGCGCGCGATTGTCGATGTCGGGGTTTTCTCGTCGCTGCTCAATGTGCTGTTGCTGGTGATCCCGCTCTATCTGTTGCAGGTCTATGACCGGATCCTGCCTTCCTCCAGCGTCGAGACGCTTGTCTACCTGTCGGCTATCGCGGTGCTGGCGCTTGCCTTCCTCGGCTTGCTGGACGCGGTCCGCGCCGTCTACACGCAACGCGTCGCGGCCACCGTCGACCGCCAACTGGGCGCCAGGACATTCGCCGCTTCGCTGGTGCCCAGACATGCCGGCGGCCTGTCGCCGTTGCGCGACCTTGCCACGGTCTGCGCCTTCATCAGGTCGCGCGGCGTGGCGGTGCTGTTCGACCTGCCTTTTGCGCCGCTCTTTCTCGCCTTGCTCTATCTCATCCATCCGGTGCTGTTCTGGGTGACGCTCGGCGGCGCTTTGCTTCTGGTCGGGCTGGTCGTGGCCAACCAGCTCGCCATCGGCAGGAACGATGCCTTGTCGTCGGAGCGTTCGGCTGTCGCCAGCCTGGCGGAGCAGGCCTTCGCCCGCAACGCCGAAACGCTCCGCGCCATGGGCATGGTGCAGAACGCCGCGCGGGTGTGGGGGCGGCACGTCGCCGAAGCGCTCGCGCTCCACGACCGTTCGTCGACGGCCAATGCGATTTTCAGCGGAACCTCGCGGGCGCTGCGCATGATGCTCCAGCTGGCGATACTGGGCGTCGGAGCCTGGCTGGTGCTTGGCGGGAAAATGACGGCCGGCATGATCTTCGCCTCTTCGCTGGTGTCGTCGCGCGCGCTGCAGCCGCTCGATCAGCTGATCGGATCCTGGCGCCAGATCGTCGACGCCAGGCGGTCCTGGAAGCGGCTCGAGAAGGCGCTTTCGGCGCAGCCGGATGAAGTGCGCAAACTGACCTTGCCCGCCCCGACGGGCGCGATTTCGGTGCAGGACCTGTTCTTCATGGCGCCGAATGCCGCGCCCGGCTCGGCCCCCATCCTCAAGCGGCTGAATTTCGCGGTCGGTGCCGGCGAAGCCGTGGCGATCGTCGGCCCGAGCGGCGCCGGCAAATCGACGCTGGCGCGCCTGCTTGTTGGCGCGGTGCAGCCGACCGGCGGCTCGATCAGGATCGACGACGCCGATCTCAGGACCTGGGACGACGACCAGCTTGGAAGGCAGATCGGCTATCTCGCGCAGGAGGTGGAGCTGTTCCCCGGATCGATCGCGGAAAATGTCGCCCGCTTCGACCCCGAGGCGGACGATGCCGCTATCGTCGAGGCCGCCAGGCGCGCCGAGGCGCATCAGCTGATCCTGGCGCAGCGCGACGGCTACCAGACCATGATCGGTCCCTCGGACCGGACGCTGTCGGGCGGCGAGCGCCAGAGGATCGGGCTGGCGCGTGCCTTCTACGGCAATCCGCGCATCCTCGTCCTGGACGAGCCCAGCACACATCTCGACGGCAGCGGCGAAGCGGCGCTCGAGGCGGTGCTTGCCGCGGCGCGGGCGGCCGGCGTGACGGCAATTGTGATCACGCACCGGCCTTCGATAGCCGAGGCGTGCGATCGCGTGATGCTGTTGCGCGGCGGCGTGATCGAAGCCTTCGGCGCAAGCAGCGAGGTGTTGCGGCAGTCGGTCGCCGACAAGGGCCCGTCGCGACCGCAGAAGACGGTGGTGACGGGGTCGTTCGCCACGACGATCCGCGGCACCCCGCAAAACGTCCGGCTCGGATCGTAGACGGATGGCGGTCGGGAGCCTTGGCTGGGAGCCTCGCACCGACGTAAGGCGGGTGGCCTTCACCGGTTACGCGGCGATAGCGCTGCTGGCGGGCTGTTTCGGCTATTGGGCGACCAGCGTGCTCTTGTCCGGGGCTGTGATCACGCCAGGCACCATCTCGGCGACGGGCGGGAACATCCTCATCCAGCATCACGAGGGCGGCATCATCCAGGAGCTGCTGGTCCATGAAGGCGACCGCGTGCAACAGGCGCAGGACCTGATCATCCTCGACAAGACAGCCGCGCTGGCCGAGCTCAACCGGCTGACGAGACAGTCGATCGCGCTCAGGGCAAGTGCTGCGCGGCTGGAGGCGGAACGCGACGGGCTGGACCGGCTCGCGCCGATCGCGGGCGCCGCGCCGGCGCCGTTCCAGCCGGATTTCGACAGGCTGGTTCGCGAACAGCAGAAGGAGTTCGCCGCCAGGCTCTCGCGGTTCCGGTCGGAGCAATCGATCCTCGGGCAACAGGTCGCCATGCATCGCCAGTCGGTCGTCGGATTGAACGCCCAGAAACTCGCCATCCAGCAACAGGCCGAAATCGTGAAGAAGGAACTCGGCATCAAGACCGGCCTGCTGGACAAGGGCCTGACCAACCGCACCGAATATTCGCAGCTGCTGCGCAGCGAGGCCGATCTCGTCGGCCAGGCAGGGGCGCTGGAGGCAAACCTTGCCGCGGCCAACACCCAGATCGTCGAGGCGCAGGAGCAGATCGAGCGCCTGACCACGCAGCGCGTGGAGGAAGCGCTGACCAAGCTGGACGACGTGCGTTCCTCGCTGGCCGACGTCGAGGAACAGATGCGGGCGGCCGAGGCGGTGCTGCGGCGCACGACGATCAAGGCGCCGGCAGCGGGCATCGTGGTGTCGTCGCGCTATAATTCCAAGGGCAGCGTTATCGCCCCGGGCGAAAAGATCATGGAGATCCTGCCCACGGAATCCGGGCTGGTCGTCGATGCCAGGCTGAAGCCGAAAGACATCGACCAGGTGCGTGTCGGCCAGCCGGCAAAGCTCAGGCTGTCCGCCCTGAACACGCGGCTCACGCCGGAGGTCCCGGCCACCGTGACGCAGATTTCGGCCGACCGGCTGATCGACGAGGCCACGCACGAACCTTATTTCCGCGCCAAGCTGAAGATCGCCGGCGACCTGCCGCCCGGCGTGAAGGCGGAGCAGCTTTATCCGGGAACGCCGGTCGAGGCGTTCATCAACACCGGCGACCGGACTTTCTTCCAATACCTCGCCCGGCCGATGCTCGATTCCTTCGCCCGCGCCTTCACGGAGCGGTAGGGGGCGGGAGCGAGCGACACGCGCGAGGGCTGGTTGGCGGGGCCTATGGTGAACTCGTCGATCGTGGTGTCGGCGGGCGCGTCGATGGCGTATTCGACGACGCTGGCGATGCGGTCCGGCGAGATCCCGTACCGGCGTACGTTTACCGGTTCGCCCCGATCACCGACTGCTCCTGATCGATCACGGCGCCGGTCATCGGTCCGGCCGCGTCGGAAAGCAGGAAGACGGCAAGGTTGGCGATATCGCCTGGGGCCAGCAGCCTGCCGAAAGGCTGCGCGGCGTTGGCGGCATCGAGCCAGCCCGGGCCGTGGCCGAGCGTATCGGCCTGCATGACGCGTTCGGCCGGCGTGTCGGTCCAGCCGACATTGATGCCGTTGACGCGGATGCGGTCGAAGCGGTGAGCATTGGCGGCGTTCTTGGTCAGCGTCGCCAGCGCGCCCTTGGTGGCCGAATAGACGGCGAGCTCCGGCGCGCCGCAATGGGCGTTGATCGACAGGATGTTGACGATAGCGCCGGGTGCCGCGCGCTTCCTCATGTCGGCGATCGCCGCCTGCATCAGGAAGAACGGCGCCCGTGCATTGACGGAAAACAGCGCCGCCCAGTCGTCGAGGCTGGCATCGAGAAACGAGGCGCGGTCGGTCAGGCCGGCGGCGTTGACTAGGCCGTCGATGCGGCCGAAGCGGTCGATGCAGGCCTGCGCCAAAAGGGCAGGGGCGGCCGGGTCTCCAAGATCGGCGGCGACGAAGATCGTCGGTGTGCCGATCCGCGTAAGTTCAGCAGCTACCGCATCGCCGCGCGCCTTGTCGCGGCCGGTGACCAGCAGCCCAGCCGCGCCGGAGCGCGCCAGCGTCTCGGCTATGGCGCGGCCGATGCCTTGCGTGGACCCGGTGACCAGCACCACCTTGCCGTCGAGCCTGGTCTCCATTTCTCTTCCCGGAACAAAGTTTCCAATTTTGAAGATGTGGAATGCAATTTCCCCGCAGTCAATTGTGCTGGCGGCTCAGAGGGGAATCGGTTTGGATTTCGAATTCGCTCTAGCTTGCCTTCGAGCGCCGGCGCCGCCCCTTGCCTGCCGCGCCGCGACGCCGTGGGCTGCGGTTGAAGACGGAGCCAATCTCCCCCGCTTGGGGGCAGATTGGCAGCTTCGCCGACGGCGCCAATCATGCCGCACCCAGTCGCTCCACCAAATCCGACAGCATCGGGCGCTGGCCTGGGAGGATCTTCACCGCGGCCTCCGGCAAGGTGAACCAGCCGGCTCGGTCTACCTCCGGGAACTGCTTCATCGACCCGGACCGTGGCGGCCATTCCAGGGTGAAGACATTGCTCCTGATGGCGGTCGCATCGATCTCGATACCGGCCTCGACGGACCAGGCGCTGACGATCTTGCCGCCGGGTTGCCGGTAGTCGCCGAGACGCGCGAAGGGACCTTCGACCTTGACGCCGAGCTCTTCCTCCGTTTCGCGTTGCGCTGCCGCCAGTTCGTCCTCGTTTTCGTCGACGAGGCCCTTCGGGATCGACCAGGCGCCATCGTCCTTCTTCGCCCAGAACGGTCCACCCGGGTGAACCAGCAATACGCTGATATCGCCGTCGTTTCGGCGATAGATCAGCAATCCCGCGCTGCGCTTTGCCATTCCTGTATGTCCATCTGCGACCCGGTTGCGAAGGCATCGGCCTGCCGGCCGCCGCCAACCGTCGGCGCGGCCTTGCACTTTAGAATTGCAACGCCATGTCGGATACATCCGCATTGCACCTCGCGCGTGAATGAGGGACGAGAACCCGGCATATTTCCGGCGCTGCTCACAATTCCTTTTCCGCCAGTTCCCTGAATTCGTCGGGCACCGAGCGGGCCGCCTCCAGCGCTGCGGTGCCGTAGCCGACCGCGTGCCTGCCGAAGCGGTCGCGGATCTTGTCGATGGCGCGGTCGGCGCCGAAGCGCGCCAGGCCCTTTTGGCTGCCGGGGCGGCGTTTCTCGTCGGCGAGGCCGAGCGGCAGTTCGAGCTGCAGCTCGGCGCTTTCCCAAAGATGCGAGACCGAGATCGCAAGCAGCGAGATCGTTTTCTCCCGTGGGTGGTCGGCGAGCACGCCGCGCACCAGGTCGCCGGCGATTTCGGCCAGCATCGTCGTCGCGGAGATCGGCTGGTCGAGCGTGATCGAACGCGTGACGGCGCGAAGATCGGCAAAGCGCACCCGCACCGTCACCGTGCGGCCGGGCCGCGCCTTGGCGCGCAGCCGGCTGGCGACGCGGTCCGCCAGATGCAGCAACGTCGGCACGATGACCCGCGCCACGGCTGGTTTCTTCCCGAGCGCCGATTGCGCGCCGGCCGAATGAGCCCGGCGCTTCGTCTCCAGCCTGCGCGGGTCGCGGTTCCAAGACAGCGCCGCCAGCTTTTCGCCAGCGGCGGGACCGAGCAGCCGCGTCAGCGCGCCGCTGTGGATCCTGGCCAGTTGGCCGATCGTCTCGACGCCGATTTCGGCCAGCCTCGCCTTGGTCGCCGGGCCGACGCCCCACATCAGCCCGACCGGCAAATCGTGCAGGAACGCAAGCTCGGCGGCCGGATCGACCACCACCAGCCCGTCGGGCTTGGCGACCTGCGAGGCGATCTTGGCCAGATGCTTGGTGCGGGCCACGCCGATCGAGATCGGCAGGCCGAGTTCGGCCCGCACCCGGCGCCGGATGGTCGCGGCGATCTCTTGCGGCTGCCCGAACAGGTGCGTGCAGCCGGCGACATCGGCAAAGGCCTCGTCGATCGAAATACGCTCGACCACGGGCGTGAAATCGTCGAGCACCTTTATCGCGGCGTCGCCGAGCCGCTGATAGTGTTTGAAATTGCCGCCGACGAAGATCAGTTGCGGGCAAAGCTCGCGCGCCTTGCGCCCCGGCATGCCGCCGCGCACGCCAAAAGCGCGCGCCTCGTAGGATGCGGCCAGCACCACGCCGCCGCCCACGGCGATCGGCTTGCCGCGCAGAGACGGATCGAGCAACTGCTCGACCGAGGCATAGAACGCGTCGAGATCGGCATGCAGGATGGTGGCTGTCGTTTCCATCCGGCTGCACATCCAAGATTGCTGATGGATAGGAACGAATAGAGAACAAAAGGGGGTGATTGTCAAGCGTGTGGGTTGTGGAAAGGCTTACCGCTGGAGAGGGAACCCGCCTAGTTCGAACGCTTCGGCTAGCTGTCCCAAGCAGGCCACACCCTCCCCACCATTCACTTCGCATCGTGAAAGATGATGCCGACGGTGTGGCGCATGCCTGAACGCAGGCGGCTGACGCCGTGGCGCAGATTGACGCGGTAATTGCCTTTCGTGCCCTGCACCGGCCGGTTGTGGACGGCGAAGACGACGGCGTCGCCCTGGCGCAGCGGCACGACTTCGACCCGGCTCTGCATGCGCGGCCGCTGTTCGGTCAGCGCGAATTCGCCGCCGGTGAAATCCTTGCCCGGTTCGGAGAGCAGGATAGCCACCTGCAAGGGGAAGGCGAGGTCGCCGTAGAGGTCCTGGTGCAGGCAGTTGAAGTCGCCCGGCACATATTGCAGCAACAGCGGCGTCGGCCTGACCTGGCCGGCGGCATGGCATTGTTCGAGAAATTCGGCATGCGTCGCGGGATAGCGCATGGCGATACCCATGCGCTCGTCCCACCGGTTGGCGACCTCGGCCAGCCGGGGATAGAGCGCGCTGCGCAAGCCGCCGATCAGATCGGGCAGGGGATAGCGGAAATAGCGGTACTCGCCCTTGCCGAAACCGTGCCTGGCCATGTGGATGTGGCTGCGGAAATGCTGCTCCTGGGGATAGAGTCCGGCGAGCTGCCGGCACTCCCGAGGCGACAGCAGCTTTTCCATCACCGCGCAGCCGAAACCGTCGAGATCGGCGGCAAGGGCCGGCCAGTCGTAGCCGGCAATGCGCGCCTCGGCGGCTTCGACCACCGACGAGGCGACCTTGGCATGGGCGTTCATATCGTGGCCTCCTTGTCGAGCAAAGCGCGTTTGCGCTCGATACCCCAGCGATAGCCTGAGGGCGTGCCGTCGGCACGAACCGCGCGGTGGCAGGGAATGCCGAGCGCGATCGCGTTGGCGGCACAGGCGGTCGCCACCGCGCGGGCGCCGTTCGGCCGGCCGAGCCGCTGGGCAAGCGCGGTGTAGGTGATGGTGTCGCCGCACGGGATCGCCCGCAGCACCTCCCACACGCGCTGCTGGAACGGCGTGCCGTGGCGCATGTCGAGCGGCAGGTCGAGGCCGGCGGCAGGCGTTTCGATGAAGCGCGCGGTTGCCGCGAGATCGTCGCGCAGCCGAGGTTCGTCCTCGACCAGAAGCTTGCCGGGAAAGAGCTTGGCGAGGTCGCGCGCCTCGGCGCCGATCAGGATGGCGCAGACGCCGATCTGGTTACGCGCCGCCAGGATGTCGCCGATCGCGGATTCGCCGACGGCGTAGGCGATGGTGTCGAGGGCACGCACCGGCATTGGTGCGGCCAATTGATTTTGCATGAGGTTCATTGCCTTGCCTCCTTTTGTGTGCCTGAACCCTAGGCGTGTGCCTTTCGTCTCTCACTCCGATGCTTGCTTTCAAATTCAAATCGCAGGCGCTGGGGGCCGGTACGGCATGGCACGGAGGTAAGCGCTCTACGGCGCCCCCCTCTGTCCTGCCGGACATCTCCCCCACAAGGGGGGAGATTGGCCGTTCCGGCGCCGGCTCTCGTTCTGCAACGTTGGGATTGGCGAAGGCCGCGATGACAGCCAATCTCCCCACCTGTGGGGGAGATGTCCGGCAGGACAGAGGGGGGCGCCGTAGAGTGCTGAGTGTACTTCAAGCGACACGCGTGACGAAAACCTCGCCCAGCAAGAACACTTCGCCTGACAACAGCCGCAACTCGATCTCCCCGGTTGCGGCGCGGCTCCATTCGGCCTTGCCGCTGTCGACAAGCTTGCCGATCGCGGCCAAGACCTGTGACTTCGCGTCGATGGCTACACCGTTGGCGATCTGGCTGGTCGCATCGCTGTTGGGAGACCTTGCCGTCGCGCGCATTGCCGATTCCCGTCAGGCCCGCGCATATGCGCGCTCTGCCGGTTCCGCCTCGCGCTCGAGCAGCGCGCGCTTGCGTTCCGCGCCCCAGGCGTAGCCGGACAGGTCGCCGTCCTTGCGGATCACGCGGTGGCAAGGGATGGCGACCGCGAGCGTGTTGGCCGCGCAGGCGGCGGCGACGGCGCGGGTCGACTTCGGCGCGCCGATGCGCCGTGCGATCTCGGCATAGGAGGCGGGTCGGCCGACGGGGATATCCTGCAAGGCCTGCCAGACACGTTGCTGGAACGCGGTGCCACGCACATCGAGCGGCAGGTCGAGGCCGAGCGCCGGCGCCTCGACGAAGCCGACGATGCGGGCGACCAGTGCCTCATAGTCACGGTCGCCGCCGATCAGCCGCGCCTTGGCGAAACGGTCCTGCAGGTCGCGCACCAGCGCGTCAGGGTCGTCGCCGAGCAGGATCGCGGCGACGCCCTTCTGGCTCGACGCGACCAGTATGGCGCCGAGCGAGGTTGCGCCGACGGCGAAGCGGATTTCTTCATCGGCGCCGCCGGCGCGGTAGCGGGTCGGCGTCATGCCGAGCATGCCGGTGGACTTCTCATAAAAACGCCCGCTCGAATTGAAGCCGGCATCGTAGATCGCCGTGGTGACGCTGGCGCCGTCTTCCAGGCCGCGACGGACCCGGGCGGCGCGGTGGGCGGCGGCATAGCCCTTCGGCGTCAGCCCGGTGAGTGCCTTGAAGACGCGGTGGAAATAGCCGGCGCTGCGGCCGGCGGCGGCCGCCAGCTCACCAAGGGACGGTTCTTCCTCGCTCTGTTCGATCCTGCGGCAGGCATCAGCGACCATCGCCGCGTTGCCGGCCTCGAGCGAAGGGCCGTCCGGGTTGCAGCGCCGGCATGGGCGAAAGCCGGTCGCTCTCGCCTGATTCAGCGTGTCGTGCAGCTGGACATTGGCGGGGTTGGCCCGCCGCGATGGACAGGAGGGCCGGCAATAGACGCCGGTCGTCGCCACCGAATACCAGAATTGCCCGTCCGCCGATTTGTCGCGCGCCACGATGCGCGCCCAGCGCGGATCCTCGGTGACCGGCAGCGCCGTGGCTTTCAGGTTCCTGGCCAGGGTGATGAACATGGCCGCATTGAAGCCGCTGGGAGGCGGCTTTGCCACCCGTTTCCTGACAACAAAGAATATGACAAGATTGATCCGGAGATGGTGTGATGGAAAATATTCGACCCATTGAGACCGAAGCCGATTACGATCGGGCGATCGCCGAAATCACCAGATATTTCGAGAATGAGCCGGAGGTCGGCTCCCTCGATGGCGACCGCTTCGATATCCTCGCTACCCTGATCAAGGCTTATGAGGACAAGCATTCCCCGATCGAAGCAAATGATGGGGAGTGCAAGCGCCTAAGCCTTGACTGACAGTTAGGTGGTTTATGCGGCTTCTCCTAAGCCGCGCGTTTAGGCTCCACCGCGAACGGGCTGAGCCCGAGCCAGCTCTGCATCTTCCTGCCGATGGCCAGGTCGCCGGTCAGGGCAATTTTCGCGCCGGCCTTCTCGACCGTCTGCACGCCCATCCAGATCGCCGTCATCGTGTGCAGGTCGGTCGAGACGTAGAGGTCGACGTCGAAGCCCGGATCGTACCAGCACAGATCGACCTCGCCGTGCTTCTCGACGATCAGCCACCATGACCGTTTGGAGGCCGGTAGCTCCTGATACAGAAATTGTATCACCGTGCGCCCCTCGGGCAGCGGCGTGGGGTTCAGATTGCGCCGCATGTCCCACATCAGCAATGACGGATCGAGGTTCTTCAGCGACAATCGCGACTCGACCCATTTCTGCCCCCAGAAGCCCATCGCTTCGACGACGGGACGCAGATCGCGGCCGGCCTCCGTCAGCCGATAGTCGAAAATCCCCTTCTCGCCCTGGATCTCCTTGCGCTCGACGATTCCGGCAAGCTCAAGCTCCTTCAGCCGTTGCGACAGAAGGGTCGGCGACATCTTTGGCACGCCGCGGCGCAGGTCATTGAAGCGGGTCGAGCCGGCCACCAGTTCGCGCATCAGCACCATCGTCCAGCGGGTGCACAGCACCTCGGCGGCCATCGATAGCGGGCAGAACTGCTTGTATCCGTGCTGGGTCATGATCGGTGCCTCTCCCTCGAATTCGGCTGAACATTAGGCCTTCATGAATGAAGCGGCCAGTACGGAAACTGTACTACCCCAGTACAGATCGCGGACTGGTTGGCGACTGCCTTGCCATGCGAGCCCTTTGGCCAGTGCACGGGATACTCCTGTGCGCCGCAACCAGGAGACTACCTATGACCGCATACGTCATTGCAGACATCAAGGTGAAGGACCCGCAATGGGTGCCGGCCTACGCCGCCTCGGTGCACGACCTCGTCCACAAGCATGGCGGCAGATATCTGTCGCGCAGCGGCAATGTGAAGACGCTGGAAGGCAAGCCGCTCGACACCACGCTGATCGCCTTGATGGCGTTTCCGTCCGAAGCGGAGGCGCGCGCCTTCACCAACGATCCGGCCTACGCCCCCTTCGTCTCGGCCCGCCAGGGCGGCAGCGACAGCCGTTTCCAGCTGATCGACAACACCGATCTGGCCGGAACGATCCCCTATCTGCCGAAAGGATGATCGGCATCCGTCGCATCGGGATCTCCAAGCAACAACAGTCACGGCGCTTGCCTGCCGGGCCTCCGTATTTTCGGCGGCCGGCCAGCCGTGCTTTTTCAAGAAGAATGGAATGAAGATGATATCGAACTTTTATAACAGGCTCCTCTTGGCGGGGACCGTGCTCACCGTCTGCGCCACCTTCGCGCAGGCGCATCAGGAAGCGGCCGCCGCGGCCGGCCCCAATCCGCTGGCCGACAAGGTGCGGGCCGCCAACAGCCGGTTTCTCGACGTCAAGGCGGCGACGGCCGAGGGCTACGCGCCGATCCCTTGCGCCAGCGGCATCGCCGGCGGCGCCATGGGCATCCACTACGTCAACGGCCAGTACCTGAAAGACGACAAGATCGACATCGCCCGTCCCGAAGCCGTGATGTACGAGCCGATGGCCGACGGCACGCTCGAGCTGGTGGCGGTCGAGTACATCACCGCGAAGGGGCCGGCCTCGCTGGACGGCCAGTTGTTCAACTTCAACAGTGCGCCGAACCGCTACGGCCTGGGCGAGTTCTACGAACTGCATGTCTGGGCCTGGAAGGGCAACCCGACCGGTGCGTTCGCCGACATGAACCCGAAAGTGTCATGCGAAAACGTCGTGGCGCCGAGCCAGTAAGCAATGCGGCCAGGCGGCGCCAACGCCGCCTGGCCATCCGGCCTTCTGGTCAGGTCAGCGTGGCGCCGGGTCGGGAATCGCCAAGCCGGCGTGGGCGATGTCTCGGCTCGCCCGCGGCAAGACCAAAAGCCCCGTCAGGTGCCAGAGCGCGGACACGACGAGGATCGAAAGGTAGCCATCCACGGCATAATGCCAGCCGGTGTAGACCGAACCGAACAGGATGAAGGCCGCGAAGGACCAGCCGGCAACCGCCCAGCGGCGGCCGAACCCGGCGAGGAAGAACGCGTTGAGCGTGGCGAAGGCGACGTGCATGCTCGGCATCGCGGAGATGCCGCCGCCCAGTTCCGGGCCGCCGCTTCGGTAGGTTGTAAGCAGATAGTTGGCATAGGCATGGACCGATGCGGCGTGGCCGTTATGCGCCAGCGCGGTTCGCAGCGCGGCAAACCTCTCGCCGCCGTAGAACTGGTCATGGAATATCGGCCCGGTGGATGACAACATGGTGGCTAGAACGGTGCCGCACAGGATCGTGGTCAGGGCGAACGCCCAGAGATAACGCAGGCGCCGGACTGGGCTGTTCCAGAAAGCGACGAACAGCAAAGTGCCGAACCATTGCACGTGCCAGCCATATCCGTAGCCAGCGAAAATGACGGCCGAGACGGGCTCTGGAACGATGCTGTGCGCCCATGTCCAGGGATCGGTGCCATGCAGCCGAAGATCGAGCTCCGCCAGCATGCGGTCGGCATAGAATGGGACGATGTCCGGGATCGCGACCTTCAAGGTGGTGAAGGCGGTGATGCCTAGAAAGAACAGAAGGATCACCGGCGCGGCGCCCAGCCAACGCTGCCGGAACGTATCGAGCATGAATCTTGTCGGCGCGTGCCTGGCAAATATCAGCGCCACCACGCCGAGGCCAGCCGCCAGAAGTGTCGGCATGAAGAAGACGAACGGCTGGGCATAGGATTGCGCCAGACGCAGATAGCGATCCGGCTGCAGGCAAAGGGCAGCCGCGGCATAGGCACAAGGCCGTCAGCAGCCCGCCGCTTCTGCTTGCCGCAATGCCGAACTCAAAAATGGCAGCAGAGCGACGATCGCCGCCGCTCCGCTCGGAGTGAGCACTCATAAAGGACATCCCGCCAGCTGCCCGAAACACTGCCATGATGTTTCGCAGATGACGTATTACTAATCAGTTACACTTCAGTCGAAGAATGCACAACATTAGATCTGCATAATTTATCTTTTGTTGGCAACGATCCGTTGACCACGATTGGTTGGCGGCGAAGTATCCATCCGCCAGCATTGTGGCTTTCACCTGTCGCGGACTGTCTCATCGCGGATCAAAGAGAGCCGTCGCCCTGGCGGGCGACAGCCCTGCGGCCTCACGCGGCCTTGATCAAGCCGAGCTGGGTGAGGGCGGTGACGCCGTCGTCGAGGCCGATCTCCTCGACGATCCTGCCGTCGACCAGCTTCAGCACCGTGGTACCGGTGAAGCGCATGGCGCGGCCGGTGGCGACGGGCAGCAAACCGACGAGGAAGTCGCTGAAGGCCGGCCCGGTATGGGTGCCGCCGCCCTCCCACTGGCCGACGACATAGTCGCCCTCGGCGATGAGGTCCGCAGTGGCCCAGAAGTTGAGGTCCGGGAAAGCAGCGCGGAAACCGGTCATGAATTCCTTGATGTCATCGCGGCCGCGGCGCGGCTCGTGCAGCGAGTATTTCAGCAGCATGTTAGGCGCGGCGATGGCGTCGACGACCGACAGGTCGCAGGTTTTACCCCAGAAATCGGTGAACCATCTGACGACGATGGCCTTGTTGTCTTCCTGCTTGGTCATTGGGAGGTCCTCTTGTGGTTGCGCGAGATCGCCGCCTCGGGCGACCGCCCGCAATCCCTAGGAGGACCGCCCGGCGACAAAACTCCGGTTCTTGCCCGCCAATCGAAAGGTGGACAGGACGCCGCAATCGAGGACTTCCGGCGGTAACTGTTTCTTCTCTGGTTCTGCCGCAAATTGCCGCGAGCGGGACGGACGAAGCGGAACATGGCGGGTCGGCACAAGAAAAGTCGCAGCGGAGCGTTCTGGGCGAAGGCGCTGGAGCGCGCCCACCTCGGCGTCTGGGACTGGGATCTTGCGACCGGCGACTGCTTCTATTCGGCGACCTGGGCGCGGATGCTCGGCTATGAAGAGGATGAGATCGCAAACACCAGCGATCTGTGGCTGCGGCTCACCCATCCCGACGATCGCGAGCGGGCGCTGGCCAGCGGCGACAGCCACATTGCCGGCCAGACCGACGCCATCGAGACCGAGCTCAGGCTCAGGCACAAGCTTGGCCATTGGGTGTGGGTGCTCGACCGCGGCGGCATCGTTGAGCGCGGCGCTGACGGGCGGCCGCTGCGGCTGATGGGCGTGCAGACCGACATTTCGAAGCAGAAGGCGGCCGAAGCCGAACTCGAACAGGTCAATGTGCGCTTCCGCCTGGCGCTCGCCGCAAGCGGCACCGGCATATGGCATTACGACATCGCCACCAACAAGAGTTATTGGGACGCCCGCACCAGGGACATATTCGGCCTCGCCACCGGTGCGGACGAGGTCACCGCCGGCCTCTGGCATACCTTTCTGCACCCCGACGACAAGGAAGCCACCGAGCGGGCGCACCTGCCGAAACCCGGCTCGGACAAGGTCACCGCCACGCAATACCGCATCGTCAGGCGCGACGGCGCAGTCCGTCATGTCGAATCGCTGGTCCGCTACGTCGCCGCCGCGGGTGCCGCGGGCCAGATCCTGGGTACGGTGCGCGACATCACCGAGGACAAATTGCGCGAGCAGGAACTCGCCCATGCCGCCCGCCACGATGCGCTGACCGGCCTGTGGAACCGCGCCGCGTTCGACAGGCTGCTCGGCGACCGCATCGCCTCGGGCGTGCCGCTGGCGGTGTTCTATGTCGATCTCGACTACTTCAAGGCGCTCAACGATTTCGCCGGCCACGCGGCGGGCGACGTCGCGCTGAAGAGCGTTGCCGCCGGCATTGGCCGCTGCCTGCCGCCCCTGGCGCATGCGGCGCGGCTCGGCGGCGATGAGTTCGCGCTGATGGTGCCCAATTGCGATGGGGCGGAAGCCGAACGAATCGCCGACGCCATCCTTGCCGCCGTGCGCGGCGCCGATCTCGGCCTCGCCGCCACGCGCCGGCTGGCGGCAAGCGTCGGCATCGCCATTGTCAGCGATCGCGACATGGCGGTGGCCGACGCCCTGGCCTGCGCCGACGATGCCTGCTACGCGGCGAAAGCGGCCGGGCGTGATCGTTTCGCGGTGTTTTCGGCCGAGGCCGCCTCCGGCGGCCTCAATGCGGCGCGGCTTGCCGCCGACACGGTCGATGCCATGGAAGACGGCAGGCTGAAACTGTTCGGCCAGCAGATCCACCGGCTGGGCCGGCCGTGGGAAGAGAGCCGCCATGTCGAGGTGCTGGCCAGACTCGCGGGGCGCGATGGCCGGCTGATCCCGCCGGGCGAGTTCATACCGGCGGCCGAGCGCTTCGGCATCGCCCCGCGGCTCGACCGCTGGATCATCCGCACCGCGCTGTCGCTGCACGGCGCGGCGATGAAGTCAGGCGCCGTCACGCTCGGCTTCAACCTGTCGGCGCAGACGCTGAGCGACCCGCGGCTGTGGGATTTCGTCGACAGCGTCATCGACGAAACCGGGGCGCCGCATTCCGCCATCGGCTTCGAGATTACGGAAACCGCCGCCGTCACCAATTTCGCTGCCGCCGAGACCTTCGTGCGCAAGGCGCGCGAACGGCGCTGCCGCGTCAGCCTCGACGATTTCGGCGCCGGCATGAGCTCGTTCGAATATCTCCGGCGCTTTCCGGTAGACGCCATCAAGATCGACGGGTCCTTCATCGAGCACATCGCCGAGAGCCGCTTCGACCGCGAGATCGTCTCGGCCATAGCGGGCATTGCCCGCAGCGTCGGCTGTGGCGTCGTGGCCGAGAAGATCGAGCAGCCGGAGACGCTCGATGTCTTGCAGGCGATGGGCGTCGATTTCGGCCAGGGTTTCCTGCTGCACCGGCCCGAGCCGCTGGAGCAGATCGTGACGGCGGCGGGCGCGGCATCTGCCCGCAAGGCTTCCTGATCAGCTGCTCCGGCGTGCCATCGGCCGCGGAAACTCCAACACCCCGGCCTCGGGCCGCCTGTGCTGCGCTTCCGCCACCGATTCGATCAGGAGATCGAGGGCCTCGCATGCCAAGCGGCTCGTTTCGTCATTGCCGCGCAGATAGTGATAGGCGCGTTCGAGATGGATACGGGCGGCTGAAAAATCGCTGGTCAATGGTACCCTCCATGATCCCGCCCTAATGTATATCTTGGCTCGCCCGGCGGAACGCGAGGTAAATATCCACAAGTGGTTTTTATTCAAATGCCGGCGAAGCTGGTAGCGGCCGCCAATCGCCCCTCTCTGTCCGGCAGGACAGAGGAGGGCGCGAAGGATCGCCCAGCTTTCCGATGTCAACTCAATTGATCGCCAACCGTGAAAGCAAGATCGATTCGATCAGTTTGGTCGGCGGGACAGCGCCCGTCGCGGCGGCAGTAGCGATGTTCCGGACCGGCTGAGCGCGGCATGCAGTTTTTCTGCTGCTTGGATTCAGAGTTTCCGGTTCGAACCGGACGGCGAAACCGGCTATACCGGCGCCCGAGCGCCGGGCGTGCCGGTCGCAGTTTCGCCAACCCAAGAGGGAAAATCCAATGAGTGCAGAAAAAGTAGCTGTTGTCGTGGCCGGCGGCAGCGGCATGGGGGCGGCGGCGGCCAAGCGCCTGGCGGCGGATGGGTTCAAGGTCGCCATCCTGTCGTCGTCCGGCAAGGGCGAGGCCCTGGCCAAGGAATTGGGCGGGCTCGGCGTCACCGGCTCCAACCAGTCGAACGACGATTTGCAGCAGCTTGCCGACCTGACGCTGGAGCGATGGGGCCGCATCGACGTGCTGGTCAACAGCGGCGGCCACGGGCCGCGCGCGCCAATCCTGGAGATATCAGACGAGCAATGGCACACCGGCATGGACGTCTATCTCCTGAACGTCATCCGGCCGGTGCGCATCGTGGCGCCGCAGATGGTCAAGCAGAAGGCCGGCGCCATCATCAACATCTCGACGGCCTGGGTGGTCGAGCCGAGCCCGATGTTTCCGACATCTGCCGTGTTCCGCGCCGGGCTTGCCGCCTATACCAAGATTTTCGCCAACACCTATGCATCGGACAATGTGCGCATGAACAATGTGCTGCCCGGCTGGATCGACAGCCTGCCGGCCACCGAGGAGCGCCGCGACAGCGTGCCGATGCAGCGCTATGGCACCTCGGAAGAAATCGCCGCGACCATTGCCTTCCTGGCTTCGGAAGGCGCCGGCTACATCACCGGCCAGAACATCCGGGTCGACGGCGGCATTATTCGCGCTATCTGAGGGCGCTGCCGGGAGGAACCAAGCCGGCCTTCGCCAATGGCCGCAGGCGCGTGGCCTGATCGTTCAACCTGTCAGACACCTCGCCCAGGGAGCAAAATATGCGGCTTTTGATACTCGGCACCGGCTGGATGGCGCAGGAACATGCCCGGCGCTTCAGCGCCATCGAGGGCGTCGACATCGTGGCTGCCGTCGATGTCGATCCGGAGCGCGTCGGCGAATTCGCCGACGGTTTCAATATCCCCAACCGCTTCACCTCGCTGGAGGCGGCGCTGGAATGGGGCGCCTTCGACGCGGTGGCCAATGTCACGCCGGACCGCATCCATCATGCGACCACCATGGCGCTGATCGCCGCCGGCAAGCCGGTCCTGTGCGAGAAGCCGCTGGCCGAGAATTTTGGCAAGGCCATCGAGATGGCGCAAGCGGCCGAAGCCGCCGGCATCGTCAACATGGTCAACCTCACCTATCGCAGTGTCGCGGCCCTGCAGAAGGCACGCCAGATGGTGCAGGCGGGTGAAATCGGCACGGTCAGGCATGTCGAGGCGTCCTATCTGCAAAGCTGGCTGGTGTCGAAGTTCTGGGGCGACTGGCGCAGCGATCCGAAATGGCTCTGGCGGCTGTCGCGCGGCCACGGCTCGAACGGCGTGCTCGGCGATGTCGGCATCCACATCCTCGATTTCGCCAGCTATGGCGCGGCTCTCCACATCGACCATGTCTTCTGCCGGCTGCGCACCTTCGACAAGGCGCCCGGCAACCACATCGGCGAGTACGGGCTCGACGCCAATGACAGCTTCGCCATGACGCTGGATTTTTCCAACGGCGCCTTCGGCGTGGTGCATGCCAGCCGCTGGGCGACCGGCCATCTCAACGAACTCCGCCTGCGCATCTATGGCGACAGAGGCGGCATCGAGGTGGTGTATAATCTCGACGGCTCGCACCTCAAGGCGTGCGTCGGCGCCAACGTCGACGACGCCATATGGGAAGAACTCGACGCCGGCGTGGTGCCCACCAACTACCAGCGTTTCGCCGATGCGGTGCGAACCGGCGTGCAAGGCGAACCGTCGTTCCGCCATGCGGCCGAATTGCAGAAAGTGCTGGACCTGGCGGTGGTGTCGGACGAGAAGCGGGCGGAGTTGAGCGCGCGGGTGGATGAGCGCTAGCTCCTCTCGCCCCGTTGGCGTGCCGAAAGCCTGGCGCTTTGGTCTGACCGCCTGGGCGCCTGATCAGCTCTCGGCCGATCGGTTTCGGCGTCTCGCTCGCGACACTCAGCCGCCATTCACCAAAGCGAGGATAAGCTTCTGGAGATTGCCGCCCTGGCCGAGCTCGACGCGGTCGAAGTCGCGGCTGGCCTGCCGCTGCGCCTGTGAAAGTTCCGACAGGCGCCTGGTCATCTCAGTCCGGATCTTGCTGCATTTCGGGTCATCGGGGACCGTGAGGCCGACGGTCGCCGCCTCTATCTTGCGCACCATGTCGATGATGGCTGCGCCATGTACCTTCTCGTGGGCGCTGACGCCGGCGAGAAAAACCTCCCAGTTCTTCTGGATGGTTGGCGGCAGCGGCGCGGAGGCGCTGGGCAAGGTATACGTGATGATCAGCTTCGGTCGCGCCGAGGCCAGCACGCAGGCTCCGGCCCGCGCCTGATAGTCCCTGGTCCAGGTCAGCTTGAAATTGGTGTGGGCAATGGCATGGACAATGCCGAGCTTCGGTCCGTTCTCGCCGATCGAGCGGTAGAGTTCAGGCCCCGACTGGCCCGAGATGGCGTAGGGCTTGATCTGCTCGACCGGCTTCCAGTCGGCGTGCGCCGCGAGCGGCAGGGCCATCGGGGCGACTAGGGAAAGACACAGGCGAATACAGCTTCTCAAGCACGCTCTCCGCGAAATCGGACCGGTGCGGACAGGCAATGCCACCGGACGGCTTTTCCTATAGGTTGCCGTCGGGTGCTGCAAATATTGGAGGGGGAAATCATGCGATATCTCGTCATCGCCGGCGCCGTGATGGCGTTGCAGATCGCGCAGCCGGCCTTCGCCGCGCCCTGCGACGGCTGGAGCGCGAAGATGGAGGAGGACGAGGGCGGCAGCGTGCTGACCGCCTCGGTCTGCGGCGGGTCGAAAGGCGATTCGTGGCTGATGCTGACCTGTTTCGACAGGCCGGTGCTGAGCTTCGACCTCGGCGGCGCCGGCCCGCAACTGGAGCCCGGCATCAGCGGCGCGTTCGACTTCAAGGCCGACGGCAAGACCGTGACCAAGACTTTGCAGCTCGAAGCCATGTACGATTATTTCGTGGTGGAGCTTGCCCGGGCCGATCCGCTGCTGGGCCTGCTGCGCGGGAAGGGCGAGGTGCTGGTCAGCGCCGCCAAATACGGCCAGGCCGGTTTTCCGCTGAAGGGATCGAGCGCGGCCATCGGCAAGGTGCTGGCGCAGTGCGGCAAGGCCAAGCCTGGGGATGGGGATTGAGCGGTGGGTTCGAAGAGCTGGCCGCTGGACGGAATCCGCCTCGCACTTTTCCTGGAATTGCTGCGGGCATGCGCGCCACTCCAGATCGCCGGCGGCTGGCGTATGCCGAAAGGTTATCAGGCTCTATTCAAATGGCTGGGAAAAGCCGATATAGGTCAGCTAGGTTGACCTATTCCAAATTGTCGCGGGAGGCGCGCCTTGACCTTGATGAAACTGTTGGCTTCGCGCTCGTCGCGCATGAAGGCGTCCGAAATCCGCGAGCTCCTGAAGCTGCTCGACCAGCCCGACATCATCTCGTTCGCCGGCGGCATTCCCGATCCGTCGCTGTTTCCGGCCGAAGCGATCCGCGATGCCTATGCCGATGTGCTGGGCGGCGCCGAAGCGGGGGCGGCTTTGCAGTACCAGGTCTCGGAGGGCTACCTGCCGTTGCGGCGCTGGATCGCCGGACAGATGGGCAAACTCGGCGTCTCCTGCGACGAGGCCAACATCTTCATCACTTCCGGCTCGCAGCAGGCGCTGGATTATCTCGGCAAACTGTTCCTGTCGCCTGGCGATACGGCGCTGGTGACATGGCCGACCTATCTCGGCGCGCTGCAGGCTTTCAACGCCTACGAGCCGCGCTATGACCGGCTGACCGTCGACGGCGGCAACATGACGCCCGATGCCTATCGCGCGGCGGCGGCCGCGGATGGAGGCAAGGTCAAGTTTGCCTATCTGGTGCCGGATTTCGCCAACCCGACCGGCAATACCTTGAACCGGCAGCAGCGCGAGGCGGTGCTCGACCTGGCCGGCGAACTCGACATCGCCGTCATCGAGGACGCCGCCTATCGCGCGCTGCGCTATGACGGCGAGGGCGTGCCGCCGATCCTGGCGCTCGATTGCGCCCGATCGGGCGGCATCGACAAGGCGCGCACGCTCTATTGCGGCTCGTTCTCGAAAATACTGTCGCCGGGCATGCGTGTCGGCTGGGTCTGCGCGCCGCGCCACGTCGTCGAGAAGCTGGTGCTGATGAAGCAGGCCTCCGACCTGCACAGCCCGTCGATCAACCAGATGGTGATGCACCGCGTGGCCGAGGCCGTGTTCGACGGCCAGGTCGAAAAACTCATCGGCGCCTACCGCGAACGCCGCGACGGCCTGCTTGCCGCACTCGAGGCCAACATGCCGGCCGGCGTGACCTGGAGCCGACCGGAAGGCGGCATGTTCGTCTGGGTGACGCTGCCCGAGGGGTCCGACGCCACCGAATTGCTGGCGCGATCGGTGAAGGAGGCACGCGTCGCCTTCGTGCCCGGCAACGCCTTCTTCGCCGACGGTTCGGGACGCAACACGCTGCGGCTGTCCTTCACGCTCGCCGACCGTCGCGCGGTGAGCGAGGGCATCCCAAGGCTGGCGGCCCTGTTGAAGGGATAGGCGCAGCTCGAGTGGCTCCTTACGCCGCTACCTTCATCAGGCGCTTGATGCGTGAAAGCTTGGCGAGCCAGCTCGCGGATCGCCTTTTCGTAACCCTCCGCGCCTTCAGCCTGCATGATCCAGCAGCCTGGCGGTAGGAGGGTTACGAGGGTGTTCGGAATTGGCGCGATCGATGCCTTCCACGGTGATCGCGAACATTCCGTTTTCGATCCTTCCTATCCAGCCTTTCGCTTTCAGGTACCAGAGATGAAACTCCAGATGCTCGCGCGGACAACCGGACAAGCGCTCGAGTTCCGAATCGCCTACGCCGGGATTGTTGACGTCCTGTCGGCGTTTTACATAAAGGAGCGAAAGCAGTTTGGCTTGGATGACGACATCCCGTTCGAGGCCCTTAGTGTTGCTGGCTTCTTCGGTCAGCACGCGGCGAAGGTTCAAATGGTCTTTATACTGGATGTCGTATTGCGCGCGCTTGACCGGATCCTTGAGGGTATTGTGGGCTTCCACGATTTCGCTGAAGCGTGACTCATCACCGGTATCCCGATTGTCGGGGTGGTAGCGCATGGCAAAATAACGAAACACCCGCTCGATGGTTTCCGAGTTGGCGTTAGGGCTGATCTCCAGAATTTCGTAGTGATCAGTAAACATGGTGGTGCCGCCGCGAGGTCGCCATCGTGCAAACCGCCGAGATAAACCTGACCTCGCCGGATCCCGCGGTCGCCGCCGTTCGGTCGTCCGCCTGATCGTGCCCTTCTTTCCACGCGAAAGAAGCAGCGAAACCGCGCTCGCGAGTTTCCATGCGTCCAACACAGGCCATTAGTTCCCCGCCCTCTCGGGGACAACATCGCGCCGAACCTACGCAAACGCAAGCGCGCGTGCTTGAAGCCTCAAAGGCGGAGAGGTAACGGCCGGACATGACAGCCACCTTGATCGCGGCCTCTCGCGCCGGACGTAAGCAGCCAATCGCAGCCGAAGCGCTCGCTAGCCCAAGATCCTTGTTCAAAGGCGCATTGACCACGCCCCGTCCGGGCCTAAATTCGCATCCTCACGAGGAGGAATTTGTATGGAACTGCATCGCGGCCGGCTCATCGATCACATCCAGCTGGTGGTCAGGGATCTCGCGGCCAGCCGGCGTTTCTACGAGGCGGTCCTGCGGGTGCTCGATGTGCCGATCGGCGGCACCGGCGATGACTATTTCTGGGCCGACGAACTGTTCGTCTCCAGCCTCGACAGCCGGGCGGCGCAGGGGAAGCTGACCGGCCGCCATCACCTTGCCTTTCAGGCAAAGGACCGGGCCATGGTCGATGCCTTTTACAAAGCCGGGCTCGACGGCGGCGGCAAGGACAATGGCGCGCCGGGCGAACGGTCCTATCATCCCGGCTATTACGCCGCCTTCCTGCTCGACCCGGACGGCAACAACATCGAGGCCGTCCATCACGGGCAGGCGACGCGCAGCGCCGCTTCGGTGAAGATCACCTTCTAAGGTGTGCCGATGTTCAGGTGATGCGGTCTGCAAACGACGGCTTTGTGCGGTTCGGTGCTCACCTTTGAAGCCGGACCGCAACGCTGTGGGCGAGAGATGCTGCTTGGCGTTGCCAATTTGGTGGCCCCAATGCTAACCGTGCAAATGGCTGGCGGGAATCGTTATCGGGGCAACGTGCATCACTAACTTTCAATAAAACTCCCAAGCAGACATCCATCACCTCACCGTGGAGAAATATTTTTATGCAAAGCCTAACCAAGGCGATCTGTGCCGCCACACTTTTGCTTTCGATCGGGACCACGGGTCTTACTAGCATATTAACTGATGCTTATATCTCGTCAGCGCAGGCTCAGGAGGAGTATTTTCCGACCGAGAAGGATTTTGTCGGCAAATGGAAACTCAGTGGGGCAGCCATCCGGCCACCGAGCGACATGAAGGATGCGCCCACGCCGGAACAAGAAGCGGCCGCCACCGAATTCCAGCAGACGGTTACTGCGTTTTACGGTGCGTTCGATTACCTGGAGATCACGGCGGACGGCCGTTACAATTTTCATCAGCCCGGTGACCCGGCGTCACCCTGCGTTTGGTGCGGAACCTGGTCCTTCAGCAAGAGTTCGCTGTGGCTCAAGCTGGAAACCGCGCCCAGGCTTGATATCTACGCCAAGGACGGCGACATCCAGATGACCTACACCGCCGAGCCCGACGAGAAATCGAAATATGCCTGGCAGGTTTTCGGCTGGACCAAGATCGAGTAGGCGGACGGAAACCGTTACACACTTTTCCTGCTCTGGGAGCCGCATGAATCCGTTGCCTGAATCCGTGCCGTTTTTCAGCCAGTGGGAAACGCCGGACTTGACGATGGCGGTGCTGGCGGACGGCGCCGACGCCGCGCTGCGGCGCGATCCCTTGTGGCGGGGCTCGGGAGCCGAGACCCTCGACGAGTACGCGGCCTGGGCGGCCAACATCTGCGGCATGGCGTGCCTGAAGATGATCCTGGCGACGCGTGGCGAGATCATTCCGACGATGGAACTCGCGAGGCAGTGCACTCGATATGGCGGCTATGTCGTCAACGGGGAATCGATCAAGGGGCTGATCTATGCCCCTTTCGTCAGCTTCGTGAAAGAGGCGTTCGGCCTGCGGGCCGAGGTGATGACCAATGTGGCGACATCGGACATTCCGGCGACCCTGGCGCGGTCGCGCTTCTTCATCGCTTCGGTCAGCAGCCGGATCCGCTGGCCCGAGCGCGAGCCGCCATCGAAGGGCGGGCATCTGGTGCTGGTCACGGCGGCGTCGGACGAGATTTTCCGCTTTCACAATCCGTCCGGCCATATCAGCGCCACACAGGCGAACGCAGTGTTGGCGCCAGCCGATTTCGATCGCTTCTTTGCCAACCGCGGCATCGCCGTCGCCATTTGATTTTTTGACAGCCGAGGGATTTCGATGACCGCCAAGACAAGGGTAGCCATTCTCTATGGCGGGCGTTCGGCCGAACATGACGTTTCGCGCCTTTCGGCCGCCAATGTGCTGAAGGCGATCGACAGGACCCGCTACGAGATTGTGCCGATCGCCATTTCCAGGGACGGCAAGTGGCTGTTGCAAAAATCGGCAGCCGAAGAAGGGGCAGGGGCGCCGGTGTCCGAGGATGGTATCGAGGTCGCCCTGCTGCCCGGCGGCAAGGGCAGGCTGGTCGCCGTATCGCGGGATGGGTCGCGTCCCGACCTGCCGCCGGTCGAGGTCGTCTTTCCCGTGCTGCACGGTCCGTTCGGCGAGGACGGCTCGGTGCAGGGCTATGCCGAGGTCGCCGACGTCGCCTATGTCGGCTGCGGCATCCTGGCCTCGGCCGCCGCCATGGACAAGGATGTCGCCAAGCGGCTGCTGCGCGAGGCCGGGCTGGCGGTTGCCCGATCGGTCACCGTGCGCCGGAACGACATCAATTCCTTCCAGGAGATAGCCGGGGCGGTCGGCCTGCCTTTCTTCGCCAAGCCGGCGCGCCAGGGTTCGTCCTTCGGGGTGAGCAAGGTGAGCGGCAGGGATGGGTTCGAGCAGGCCGTCGAAACGGCTTTCCGCTACGATCCCAAGGTGCTGATCGAGGAATTCGTCGAGGGACGCGAGATCGAGTGCTCGGTGCTGGAGCGGGCCGACGGCACGCTGGCGGTGTCGCTGCCCGGTGAGATCATTCCCGCCGGCAAGCATGGCTTCTACACCTACGAGGCCAAATATCTCGACGCCGATGGCGCCGTGGTCAAGGTGCCAGCAGATGTCCCGGCAGCGGTCGCCGACACGGCCAGGGAAATGGCGCGGCGGGCTTTCCTGGCGCTCGGCTGCGAAGCCATGGCGCGTGTCGATTTTTTCCTGCGCGCCGACGGCGGCCTGCTGGTCAACGAAGTCAACACGCTTCCCGGCTTCACCGACATCTCGATGTACGCCAAGGCGCTGGCGGCGATCGGCATCGGCTACGGCCAGGTCATCGACGTGCTGATCGAGCACGCGCTGGCCAGGCATGCAAAGCGAACGGTCTCAGGCTGAACTGGATCTGGACGCCGGCGCTTGCAACGCTGACAATTGGCAAACCGCCGATGACAGCGCCCCTCTCCCCGTTCTACGGGGAGAGGATGCCGGCAGGCAGGTGAGGGGCGGCGCGGCGCTGAGGTTCCGGAGCCCAAACGGGCTCGCTCCGTGTTGGAATTCGCCCCTTCCTTGAGCGCTGGCACCGCCCCTCATCGCCCTGCCGGGCACTTCTCCCCGTATAGCGACCTATCGCATTCACACATCTCGGTTGCGTTTTGCGATGAAGCTCGATTCTGTGTCGGTGAGAAGATCGATGGAGGTATCGATGACCAGGATCGAGTACGGACTG
>NZ_JAMYQP010000052.1:0-33939 GCF_040320945.1 Mesorhizobium sp. M0587 | reverse complement strand
CCCGCCTCACGACGACGCCCTTGCGCTTCGCTAACCCTTCGCCGCCATCAGGCTGGGTAGAGGACTTACACCTCCGAGCTGTCGATCATGCTCGGCACACAAACAAAAGGCCGGGCTTTGCGGCCCGGCCTGTCAGTCAAGACGAAGTTTCGCCTATTTGCACTTGGCGATCGACGTCAGCGCCGCCGAAATGCCCTTCAGCGAGAAAACATAGGAGGTGGGGTTGCCGCGGCCGGACTTCGCGGAAACCTTCATGTCGCTGCCGGTCTTCATGGCGGCGATCAGCACCGGCTCCTCGGCGGCGTTCTCGACCCAGGCCGACTTGCCGCGGGTGAACATCGAGAACGTCTTCTTGTCGATGGTGACGGTGGCCTTGGAGCCTTCCTGGAAGTTGTAGCCGGCGATGAACTGAGGCTCGTAGGAGACCTGCTGGCCTGGCCGCTGGCTGACGAAGAAGAACATGTCGCCGTGGTCGAGCGTCGGCGGCTGCTTGTCGGTCGGCACGGTCAGGACATAGCAGACCTTGCCGCCCGAGGCCTGGTAGCTGTAGGTGCCCCAGGCATTGTGCTGGCCGATCTTGGTCGCCGACTGCGCCAGCGCCGGCGCCGCCGCGGCCATCAGGGCCAGGCTCGAAACTATAGCAATCAATCCGCGCATCGCTTTTCCCGTATTCCAAAGGTGCGGAGGCGGGCCGCCTTGCGTCCTGCCCGTCGCTTCATTTTGATTTAATCTGGGTTACCAAACGGTGAATTTCCTTTGAGAAAAGGACCTGCACCCCAGGAAACCGCCACCATTCCCGCGCCGTCGCCTTGCAAGCGGCTGGCGCGACGTCCCTTCGGCGACTTGGAGGCCACGAAAGCGGCAAGAGTTTGACTTTTCAGCCGTGCCCCGCGGCCATCCTAACTTCCGAGACACGTGACGAATTTCCCTCCAGGCGGTAGGATGCCCATGTTCGTATCCAAGGCACTTCCAAGGCGTCCAGCCTGGGCAGCCTCATCGGCAGCGTATGGGAGATTGGGTCATGGCCATTTCCGAGACGGTCCTGATACTGGCGGGCAGCGTTGTCGTCCTGTCGATCGCGTTCGGCATTCGTGTTGCCATGCGGGCAGCGGCCGCCGGTGCTGCGGCGATGCCGCGACTGGATGATGGGGAGAGCGGATCGCGCGCACCGGATGTGGCCGGGGTCATTGCGCTGCCGCCTTTGATCTTTCTCGGCTTCCTGGTGGTGGCAGTGGTTCTAGAGACGGTCATTCCGCTCCCGGTCCTGGCTGCACAGGCGCCCGCCCGCTATCTGGGCGGGGCCGTGCTCGCGGCGTGCGGGTTTGTCATCATCTTCATGGCGGCGGGGCGCTTTCACGCCGCCGGCACCAATATCCCACCGACCCTGCCGACGACGGCGCTGGTTGTCGACGGCATCTACCGCCGAACCAGGAATCCGTTTTACCTGGGGGCGACCCTTGTCTATTTGGGATTGGGCGTCGCGGCCGGAAGTTTTTGGGCCATCGTGTTGGTCGTCCCGCTGCTGTGGGTGATCAATGCCGGCGTCATCGCGCGGGAAGAGCACTATCTGGAGCGGAAATTCGGCGATGCTTATCATGCCTATAAGGCCCGGGTGCGGCGGTGGGTCTGAACGGCAGAGCTGAGCCCTCGTCCAATCCTTCCACCGCACCGGCTCAGCCCTTGTCGGCAATGGCGTTCCTGGCAGCCGCCCGATGCGCCGGCGTAATGTGAGCGCGGACGGCCGTGATCGCGGCGGTCAGCACGGCGATATCGTCGGTGAAGCCAAGTCCCAACACGAAGTCGGGGATGAGGTCCACCGGCAGGACGAAATAGCCGAGCGCCGCCACCAGGATGCCCTTCGCGCGCAGCGGCGTGTTCTTGTCCATGGCGCAGTAATAGGCGGCGACGACGTCTTCCATGAACGGAATCTGCCGCGCGGCCCTTTTGGCGGTGCGCCAGAACTTCTCGCGCACTTCGCTCTCCCCGCCCAGCCTGTCGCCAAAGCCGAAGAAATCGAACCCGGGTCTTTGCGCCATCAACCTCTCCTTGCGCGGCTCAAGCGCCTCCTGGCGCACGTCCGCGAGGCAAAATGTGGTGAAAGCACCGCTCCCCTACAAGATGCGAGCCGTTCTCGGCCCGGAAAAATCGGACCAGTTTGCTGCACTAACCCATGGCGGAGCCAAGACCATCCGTGTCGCCGCACGTCAGTCGGATGCCGCTAGCGCCTTCTCGATTTGCGGCAGCAGCAGCGTCCGCGCCGAGTCCGGCGTCAGCGGGCCGACATGTTTGTAGGCGATCTTGCCGTCCTTGCCGATGACGAAAGTTTCCGGCACGCCGTAGACGCCCCAGTCGATCGCCGCGCGGCCGGCTTCATCGACGCCGATCGCCTGGAAGGGATTGCCGAGATCGCCCAGGAAGCGCCGGGCGTTTTCCGGCTGGTCCTTGTAGTTCAACGCCGCCATCACGAACCGCTTGTCCTGCGCCAGGCCCAGCAGCACCGGGTGCTCTTCGCGGCATGGCGCGCACCATGACGCGAAGACGTTGACCAGCGTGACCTTGCCGGCGAAGGCTTTCGAATCGAGCCCCGGTAGGTTTGAGCCTTCCAGCGCCGGCAGGCTGGTCTGCGGCGCCGGCAAGCCGATCAGCGCAGACGGCACCTCCGAAATGTCGCGCCCCGACAGAAGCTGCGACAGGAACAGGCCCGCCAGGCCGAGAAAGATCAGCAGCGGCAAAAGCACGAACAGGCGGCGACGGGTCGGCGACGGCGTTTCCGTTTCCATGCTCATGATTGGGCCGCCTTGTCGGACCGGCGGCGAACGCCGGCCGCTTCGAGTTCGGCGAGTTCGCGCTTCCGCGCGCGCTGGTCGAGCAGGATCCAACCGATCAGCCCGGCCAACGCCACGGCGGTGATCGCGTAAGCAGCGGTAACGTAGAGTGCATGCGCGCTCATGCCTGCCGCTCCCTCGACATCCTTCTCTCCAGCCGCATCCTTCCGCCTTGCTCGATCATACCTTCCCTTAACGGCGCCTGCGCCGCTTCGCAATCGGCCGCCGCGCCGCAGCCGGCGGGCTTATACCGTCGCCACGCGGCGACCAGCCTTGATATCGCTCAATCCGTTCCATGACGCAGCGCCAGCGCCGCCGATACCGGCCCCAGCACGCTAAGAAACAGCGTCAGCGCGGCAAGAATGAGGAAGGGCTGCAGAAACGGATCGGGATTGGCGGTCGCGCCATAGCTCGCCGAAACGCCGAAAATCAGCACCGGTATCGTCACCGGCAGCACCAGCACCGAGATCAGCAGCCCGCCGCGCGGCAGCGCCACCGCCACCGCAGCACCGGCCGCCCCGATGAAGGTGATCGCCGGCGTGCCGACCAGCAGCGTCAGCGCCGTTGCGCCGATGGCGAGCGGCTCCATGTTCATGAACAGGCCGAGCAGGGGCGCGGCGACCACCAGCGGCAAGACGCTGCCGGCCCAATGCGCCAGGCATTTCACCAGCACAGTCAGCGCCAGCATGTGCCGGTCGTTGCCGAGCACCAAAAGATCGAGCGAGCCGTCCTCTCGGTCGGCCTGGAACAGCCGGTCGAGCCCGAGCAGGCAGGAAAGCAGTGCGCCGACCCACAGGATCGCCGGTCCGATGCGGGCAAGCAGCTTGAGGTCCGGCCCGACCCCGAACGGAATGGTGGCGATCACGGCGAGGAAGAAGATGACGCCAGTCAATGCGCCGCCGCCGGCCCGGATGTTGAGGCGGATATCGCGGAGGAAGAGGGCTACCATGATTGGAGATGCCTTCGCCCGGGTACCCCCCTCTGTCCTGCCGGACATCTCCCCCTCAAGGGGGGAGATTGGCAGCTTCGGCGTTGCACCAATTTTCCAACCGTTGTCATGAGCGAAAGCCGAGGCAACAGCCAATCTCCCCCCTTGAGGGGGAGATGTCCGGCAGGACAGAGGGGGGCGCCGTAGGGTGCTTGCATCAAGACGCCTGTCCCATTCTTAGTTCCGTCGCCCCTTCCAATCCCAGCGGCAGATGCGTGGCCGCAAGCACGATCCCTCCGTCCTCGATATGCCTCGCCATCGCCCCCGCAAACCGCGCCTCCGAAGCCTTGTCCAGCCCGGCCGTCGGCTCATCGAGCAGCCACAAGGGCCGGTGGCTGACCAGAAGCTTGGCGATCGCCGCGCGGCGCCGCTGCCCGGTCGAGAGATAGCCGAACGGCAGGTGCCCGATGCCATCAAGCCCGACGGTCTCCAGCGCCGCTTCGACGCCGACGGATCCACGGCCGTTGAAGTCGCGCCAGAAGCGCAGGTTTTCCGTAACGCTGAGCGCCGTCTTCATCGCGTTTTGGTGGCCGAGATAGTGGCAGGCCGAGGCGATCGACGGAAATTCATCACCCCCGCCCTCGATCAGCAGGCGGCCCTCAGCCTTCGGCAGCAGTCCGGCGACGATCCTGAGCAAGGTCGATTTGCCTGACCCGTTCGGCCCGGTCACGACAAGCGCCTGGCCCCGATCGAGGGCAAAGCCAATGCCGGAAAACACCGTCTCGCCGCCGCGTTCGCCGCCTAGATTTTCGGCGATAAGCCGCATTCCTGCCTGCCCTGGAACCAGTGCGTCGCGGCGGCTGCCGCATCGCACAAATTTGCTTTTTAACTGTCTAGAACTATTCCAGAAAATTCTCTATATGCGGTGCATCCGTGCCAGCGGTCGGCACGGGATCAGAATTAGCGCCGAACCAGCGCACGCGCCGCCTTGAACGGCTCGGGTTGCTTGGGAGCGGACAGCGGAAATGGCCGTACCCGCACCTTTGCGCGTGATTGCATGCCATCGGCGTCCGTTCCCTTTCAGGCTGAACAGACAAGGACGGATCGCACGTGTCAAAATCCCTCGACAGTTTCAATTGCCGCCGCACCCTGACCGCGGGCGGCGCGGACTATGTCTATTTCGATCTCATCGAGGCCGAGAAGAACGGCCTCACCGGTATTGCCCAGTTGCCCTATTCGATGAAGGTGCTGCTGGAGAACCTGTTGCGCAACGAGGACGGCCGGTCCGTCACCAAGGACAGCATCCAGGCGGTTGCCGGCTGGTTGACCGACAGGGGCACCGCCGGCGTCGAGATCGCCTATCGCCCGGCTCGCGTGCTGATGCAGGATTTCACCGGCGTTCCGGCCGTGGTCGACCTTGCGGCCATGCGCGATGCCATGGCCTCGCTGGGCGGTGATCCGCAGAAGATCAACCCACTGGTTCCCGTCGACCTCGTCATCGACCATTCGGTCATCGTCGACGAGTTCGGCACGCCGATGGCATTCGCTCGCAATGTCGAGCTTGAATATGAGCGCAACGAGGAACGCTACAAGTTCCTGAAATGGGGCCAGCAGGCGTTCCGCAACTTCCGCGTCGTGCCGCCCGGCACCGGCATCTGCCACCAGGTCAATCTCGAATATCTCGGCCAGGTCGTCTGGACCAACACCGAAGACGGCGAAATATCGGCCTATCCCGACACCTGCGTCGGCACCGATTCGCACACCACGATGATCAACGGCCTTGGCGTGCTCGGCTGGGGCGTCGGCGGCATCGAGGCCGAGGCGGCCATGCTCGGCCAGCCTGTCTCCATGCTTTTGCCCGAGGTCATCGGCTTTCGTCTCACCGGCAAGCTGAAGGAAGGCGTCACGGCAACCGATCTCGTGCTCACCGTCACCCAGATGCTGCGCAAGAAGGGCGTCGTCGGCAAGTTCGTCGAGTTCTTCGGCCCCGGCCTTTCCAACATGACGCTGGCCGACCGCGCCACCATCGGCAACATGGCGCCCGAATATGGCGCCACCTGCGGCTTCTTCCCGGTCGATTCGGAGACCATCCGCTACCTGACCATGTCCGGCCGCGAGGAAAGCCGCATCGCGCTGGTCGAGGCCTATTCCAAGGCGCAAGGCATGTGGCGCGACAAGGGTTCGGCGGACCCCGTGTTCACCGACCTGCTCGAACTCGATCTCGGCGAGGTCGTGCCGTCGATGGCCGGCCCCAAGCGCCCCGAGGGCCGCGTCGCGCTCGAAGGCATTCCGGCCGGCTTCGTCAAGGCGATGGAGACCGAATACAAAAAGGCGGCTGAAATCTCCAGGCGCTATGCCGTCGAAGGCACCGATCATGATCTCGGCCATGGCGACGTCGTCATCGCCGCCATCACCTCCTGCACCAACACCTCGAACCCGAGCGTGCTGATCGGCGCCGGGCTGCTCGCCCGCAACGCCAACCGCCTGGGTCTGAAGCAGAAGCCGTGGGTGAAGACCTCGCTGGCGCCGGGCAGCCAGGTGGTCGCCGAGTATCTCGAGAAATCCGGCCTGCAGAAGGAGCTCGACCAGATCGGCTTCAACCTGGTCGGCTTCGGCTGCACCACCTGCATCGGCAATTCCGGCCCGCTGCCGGCGCCGATCTCCAAGACCATCAATGACAAGGGTCTGATCGCTGCCGCGGTGCTGTCCGGCAACCGCAACTTCGAAGGCCGCGTCTCGCCCGACGTGCAGGCGAACTATCTCGCTTCGCCGCCGCTGGTCGTGGCGCATGCGCTCGCCGGAACCGTCACCAGGGACCTGACCACCGAGCCGCTCGGCGAGGACAGAAACGGCAATCCGGTCTACCTCAAGGATATCTGGCCGAGTTCGGCCGAGATCCAGGAGTTCATCGAGAAGAACGTCACCCGCGAGCTGTTCGCCCGCAAATATGCCGACGTTTTCAAGGGCGACGAGTACTGGCAGAACGTCAAGGCGCCGGAAGGCCAGACCTATGCCTGGGACGACAATTCGACCTATGTGCAGAACCCGCCCTATTTCGCCGGCATGACCGCAGGGTTCGGCAAGATCGGCGACATCAAGGGCGCGCGCGTGCTTGGCCTGTTCGGCGATAAGATCACCACCGACCACATTTCGCCGGCGGGTTCGATCAAGGCCGCCTCGCCGGCCGGCAAATACCTCACCGACCATGGCGTCGGCGTCGCCGACTTCAACCAGTACGGCACACGGCGCGGCAATCATGAAGTGATGATGCGCGGGACCTTCGCCAACATCCGCATCCGCAATCACATGCTGGGCGAGAACGGCCGCGAGGGCGGCTACACCATCCACTACCCGTCGAAGGAAGAGGAATCGATCTACGACGCCGCGATGGAGTACAAGAAGGAAGGCGTGCCGCTGGTCATCTTCGCCGGCGTCGAATACGGCAACGGCTCGTCGCGCGACTGGGCGGCCAAGGGAACGAATCTCCTTGGTGTCCGCGCGGTCATCGCGCAGTCGTTCGAGCGCATCCATCGCTCGAACCTGGTCGGCATGGGCGTCATCCCCTTTGTCTTCGAGGAAGGCACTTCGTGGGCCTCGCTCAACCTCAAGGGCGACGAGCTGGTCGAGATCGACGGGCTGGATGCCATCAAGCCACGCCAGAAGATGATCGCCAAGATCACCTGCGGCGACGGCGCGGTGAAGAACGTGCCGATCATCTGCCGTATCGATACGCTGGATGAGCTCGACTACTTCAAGAACGGCGGCATTCTGCAGTACGTGCTGCGCGATTTGGCTGCTTAAAGCAGCAAGGGAATAGGGCAGTAAGGGAGTAGGGCAAGGAAGGTGGCTCCCTACTGCCCTACTGCCCTACTGCCCTACTGCCCTCTTCGGCGCCCCATTTCATGCCGAGAAACCGGCGCAGGTTGAACAGCGTATAGGCCAGCGTGAAGCCGGCGATCGGCAGCACGTCGGCCCAGACCGTGCCCCTGGTCGCAAAGGTATGGAAGATGGTCGAGCCGATGCCGATCGCTACCACCCACCAGGCCAGCAGCTCGGCGAAGGTGCCGGCTTGCAGCCGCCACACTTCCCGCACGCCCCATAATCCCGCGGCAATGAAAGCCAGGTTGGTCAAAGCATTGGCCGGCTCTGCCCAAAGTCCCGGGCCGGTTCGCTCGCAATAGAGATCGATCGGGGTCAGGAGAGTTTGCCACATGACGATGATGCCATCCCCGAATCGAACCGCGCGATGAAATGCAGCGTCCTCTCCTATTGCGGCCTTACCTGCGGCTGCAACGGCAAAATTTCACCGCAACGTGACTTCCCGTTGACTTCCGGTTCTGCCACATATTTCAGCAATCAGAAAAAAGCCGGCGCCACCGGCGGGAATCGGAATGGTCATGGCTTCGAGAAGATCACTGTGGTTGGCAGCCGTTACGCTGGCCTTCTCGGCGCTTGCCGGGGCCGGGAATGCCGCCGGGTCCGAGAGGATGCAAGCTGAAAAACCGGCAAGGCCGCTCGGCGTGGTTGAACTGTTCACCAGCCAGGGCTGCAATTCCTGTCCGCCGGCCGATGCCCTCTTCGCCGAACTTGCCGCCAAGCAAGACATCGTCGCGCTGGCTTATCACGTCGACTACTGGGATTATCTCGGCTGGCATGACACGCTGGGCCGCAAGGAGAACACCGAGCGCCAATATGACTATATGCGCGCCTTCGGCAGCCGCTCCGTCTACACGCCGCAGGCGGTCATCAATGGTCGCGCCCATGTCAACGGTGCCAATCGCGGCGAGGTCGAAGGCGCGCTCGCCCGCATGGCCAAGGCCGGTGAAGGCATGCGTGTCGGCATCAACATCAGCCGCACCAGCGATCGCGTGATCATCGACACCGGCGGGGCCGGAACCGGACCCAGCGATGCCCATGTCGTCATCGTCTATTTCGACCCGCCGCAGACGATCCAGGTCGGACAAGGCGAGAACACCGGCCACAAGATGACCTATTGGAACGCGGTGACGGGCATCCAGGCCGCCGGCATGTGGCATGGCAGGGCGCAGCGCTACGAATTGCCGTTGAGCGAGATTTCCAAGAAAGGCGGCAGCGCCGTGCTCTTGCAGTCGGTCGGCAAGGACGGCATGCCCGGGCCCATTCTCGGCGCCGCTCTCATTTACAAGCCCTGATTCCCTGGAATTGCTTCAATGCTTTAGTGGCCGGTCAGGCGGTCGGCGAAGGCGGCGAGGCGCGATGTCCGCCCAAGGCCCTTCGCCTCGCGCTGATCGGCGATGCGATAGAGCTGGTACATGGAATGGACGCCAAGCCAGCGCAGCGGCTCCGGCTCCCATTTCTTCACCGCGCGGTTGACCCAGGGCAACCGGGTCAGCTCGGTGTCGCGGCCAAGAACCAGGTCGCGCAAGGTACGTCCTGACAGGTTCGAGCTTGAAACGCCGAGCCCGACATAGCCGCCCGCCCAGCCGATGCCGGTTTGGCGATCGAAGCCCGATGTGGTGCACCAGTCGCGTGGCACGCCGAGCGTGCCGCACCAGGCGTGGTCGAGGCGCACGCCCCTGGTCTGCGGCAGCAATCTCGTCAGGATCTCGTGCAACTGGTCGATGGTCGTTTGCTGGGTTCGACCCCGGATGTCGGTGCGCGAGCCGAATCGGTAGGGTACGCCGCGGCCGCCCATGGCGATCCGGCCTTCCCGCGTGCGCTGCGCATAGCAATAGGTATGCGCGGCGTCGCCCAGCACCTCGTAGCCGCTCCAGCCGATCGCGTCCCAGAGCTTTTGCGGCAGCGGCTCGGTCACCACGATGGCGCTGTTCAGCGGCAGCCAGAGGCGCTCGAAGCCGGGAATGCCGGCCGTGAACCCTTCGGTGGCACGCACGATCTTTTCGGCACGCACGATGCCGCGGCTGGTGGTGACCTTGCCTTTCTCGATCGCCAGCACCTGCGTCTGTTCGTAAATAGGAACACCGAGCCGCACGACCGCCGTCGCCAGCCCCTGCACCAGCTTGGCCGGCTGCACACGGGCGACGTTGCGCACGACGAAGGCGCCCAGCACATTATCGATGGCGATGCGCTCGCGCGCCTCCTGCGCACCGATGAAGGCCAGCTTCTCCTCCGGCACCTCCCAATGCCGCGCCTCCTCATACTCCGCCCTGGCGCGCTGCAATTGCGCCGGGTTGGTCGCGACGGTGATGTTGTCGACGCGGCGGATATCGGCATCTATGCCTTCGGCCTCGGCGACCGAGATTACCTCCTCGACAGTGCCAAGCATGGCGCGCTGCATGTCGATCACGGCGCCGCGCGACGAGGTCTTGGCGTATTTCTCGCGCGACCAGCTGAAGCCGCCGGAAAGCCAGCCGCCGTTGCGGCCCGAGGCGCCGTAGCCGGCGAACTCCTTCTCGACGATGGCGATGCGCAGCGATGGCTGCGCCTTCTTGAGATAATAGGCGGTCCACAATCCGGTATAGCCGGCCCCCACGATGCAGACATCGGCATCGATATCGCCGGGCAAGGGCGGACGGCTTGCCGGTACGCCGCCCATGTCGGCATACCAGAACGACACGTCGCCATTGTGCTTGGCTTGCATTGCGATCGGCTTTCTAGAGTAAATTCGAGGAAACGTATGAACGGCTTTTCGCCCGGAGTCGCGTCGAAACAAAGAGATGGAGCGGCTCGGCGCTTTCTCGAAATGATGCGCGCCTTTCGCCCCGGCCTAACAGGGATGTCTCACCCAGCCATTCCCGACGGCGATGTCGGCTTTCAAGGATCGGCTTTTACATCAGCCGCATGCAGGCATGAAAAAACCGACGCCAGCTTGCTTCTGACGTCGGTCATTTAGGTTTTGGGATCGTCGCACCTGGTTTTTCCGAGGAAAAACCGAGGTTGGTTCGATCCGACGCAGACCCGTGGGCGGGGGGCTTGGGGTTTACGAGCCGGTGCCGGACCGAACCGTCTCAGGCAACGCCGGTAAATTCGTCGGACATTGGGGCATGAGCGCGGATAAAAAATGGCGAGAATGTGGCGAAGCATCACCAATTCCAACATGCGTTTCACAAACGTGACTGGACGCCGCGGAAACAGCGCGGCGCCGTGCTGCTTCGCCGGGCCTTGCAATTCCACCGCGAACGCGCCAACTTTGGTTGGCAAAGATTCATTTTTGAAGGATCGAGGCATGACCGATCACGGCGGCGGGACGGAGGATGGGGACGCATCCGCAATACTGATCCCGCTGCACGAGGCACGGAGCGAGCGCCTCGACCAGCCGGTGCGCTTCGACCGGCGTGAACTGGACCAGATTCTTCGGCTCTATGGACGCATGGTCGCCGCCAATGAATGGCGTGACTATGCCATCGATCATCTCACTGACAGGGCTGTGTTTTCCGTCTTCCGCCGCGCCAGCGAGGTGCCGCTGTTCCAGATCGTCAAGGATCCGAGATTGGCTCGCAAGCAAGGCGCCTTCGCCGTCGTCGCGGCGGGCGGTCGCATCCTGAAGCGCGGCCAGGAGCTTGGCCGCGTGCTTGGTGTGTTCGACAGCAAGCTGAAGCTGGTCGAGGCCTGAGCTGGGGAACTGAGGAATTGGAGAACTGGAGAATTGGAGAATTGGAGAATTGGAGATAGGCAAAACAACGCCTGATGTAGCCGCCGTTTTCTTCAATTCTTCAGTTCTTCAATTCCTCAGTTCATTTCCCCGCGGAATTTCCGTTCCGGCAGAGAGTCCGGCTCGGGCGGGACTGAAGCCCCGCCATTCAGCGACAGCTGCATGAACACCGTGTCCAGCCAGCGCCCGTGCTTGTAGCCGGAGCCTTCGAGCCGGCCCGAATGACGAAAGCCGAGCTTTTCGTGCAGCCGCACCGAGGCACTGTCCGGCCGGCCGTCGCCGATCACCGCGACGATCTGGCGAAAGCCCGCCGCACCAACCGCCGCGATCAGGCTTCGCATCAGCTCGAGGCCGACGCCCTGGCCTTTTGCCGCGGGCGCGACATAGACGGAATCCTCGACGATGAAACGATAGGCCGGACGCGGCCGAAAGGCGCCGGCATAGGCATAGCCGAGCACGGCACCATCCTTTTCCGCCACCAGATAGGGAAAGCCGCCGGCCAGCAAACTGTCGAATCGCCTGCCCATCTCGGCACGGCTTGGCGGCTCCAGTTCGTAGCTCGCCGTGCCGTGATTTACCGCGTCGGCGTAGATTTCGGTGATGGCGGCAAGGTCGGCCGAGGTCGCCACCCGTATCACGATATTGCTCATTCTTTATGCAAGCCTTCTGTCTGCCTCGGACAACAGCAAATGCCGGCCCAAAAAGAAAGGGCGGCCGTTGGGCCGCCCTTTCCAAACTCGATGGTCCAGTCAGACCATGATGCGAGCCAGGCCCTAACGGCGGTCGCCCATGAACTGGAGCAGGAACATGAACAGGTTGATGAAGTCGAGATAGAGCGTCAGCGCGCCCATGATGGCCTTGCGGCCGGCGACATCGGAAGCGTCGCCCTCGAAATACATCTCCTTGATCTTCTGCGTGTCATAGGCGGTGAGGCCGGCGAAGACCAGCACGCCGATCGCCGAAACGGCGAAGGACAGCGCCGACGACTGCAGGAAGATGTTGATCACCGACGCGATGATGATGCCGAACACGCCCATGATCAGGAACGAGCCCATCGCCGTCAGGTCGCGCTTGGTCGTGTAGCCGAACAGCGACAGCGCGCCGAAAGCGGCGGCGGTGGCGAAGAAGGTCTGCGAGATGCTGGCCGTGGTGTAGACCAGGAAGATCGACGACAGCGACAGGCCGACGAGGCCGGCATAGACCCAGAACGTCGTCTGCGCGGCCGAAACGCTCATCGACTGGACGCGGAACGACAGGAACAGCACGGCGGCTAAGGGGGCCAGCATCACCACCCAGCGCAGCGGCGAGCCGAAGATCGCATAGCCGAAGGACGTCAGCATTTCGCCGCTCGGCAGCGTTGCGACGGCCGAAGCCGGATCGGTGGTGGTGGCCAGCATGATCGTGCCGATCGCGGCAAGCCCGGTGATGAGGAGGCCGAGCCCCATCAGATTGTAGACCTTGATCATGTAGGCGCGCAGGCCCTGATCGATGTCGGCACCGACGCCGACGCCGGGCACGGCGCGCGTCTGGTAGTTGCGAATGGGATCAGCCATTGTAGTCCTCTATTGCTTCTGCCCCGTCCGGTGTCAGGTCCGTCAGGACCCAGGCGCCGCTGGCAGGGCTCCAGCATGCCTGTGGCGAAATATGATGGTTATTCGCGTCAAGAACAAGACCATGACCGGGTGTAATGCTTCGTGAGGCGCCTCCGGCCCGACTTTTCGGCTTTTTGCGGCGGAACATTACTGCGATTTAATCAAATCCGGCCGCTGGCACGTGGGAATCACGCGAGACTCAGAGGTTGCGCAACACCGGCGCGGCCTTGTGGCCGAGCACCCGCCAAGTGCCGGCGAGACCGATGCCGACGGTGATGACCAGCGAGAAGACGATGGTCGCCACCGCCACCTCGGGCATGAAATGCGATGGCAGCGTCATGATGCGCGCGACGACGAACCAAGCGGCGGCACCACCCGCCGCCAGGGCGAAGACCGCGGTGGCCAGCCCGATCAGCATATACTCGAGCGAGAAGGCGGCGATCAGCGTCCGCCGCGTCGCGCCAAGCGTCTTCAGCACCACCGCGTCATGGATACGCGCCCGGTTGCCGGCGGCAAGCGCGCCGGCCAGCACCAGCACCGAGGCGATCAGCGCCACCCCGGCCGCCGCCCGGATCGCCGTGCCGAGCTGCCCCACCAGCCGGTTGACGACATCGAGCGCGTCCTTGACCCGCACCGTCGTGACCGCCGGGAAGGCGCGGGTGACGGCATTGAGGATACGGGCGTCGTCTGCCGCGGAGGCGCTCTTTTCGGTCAGCGTCGCCAGCCAGCCATGCGGGGCACCCGCGAATGTATTGGGCGAAAACACCATGACGAAATTGATGCCCATCGTCTCCCATTCGACCTCGCGGAAATTGGCGATCCTGGCGGTCACGTTGCGGCCGAGCACATTGACGGTGATCGTATCGCCAAGTTTCAGGCCGATTTCCTTGCCTTCCTTGTCGGAAAACGAAACCAGCGGCTCGCCGGTGTAATTTTCCGGCCACCAGCTGCCCTGGGTCAGCGTCGTATTTTCCGGCTGCTTGGCGTCATAGGTCAGGCCGCGGTCGCCTTTCAGCACCCAGGCACCCTCGGCCGGCACCTTGACCTTGTCGACGGCGACGCCGTTGAGCGCCATCACCCGGCCGCGCAGCATCGGCACCTTGACCAGTGCTCCCTCTGGCGCTTGCCTGCCGACCAGCTCGGAGAACGCATCGACATCGCTGCTCTGGATGTCGACGAAGAAGAAGTTCGGCGCCCGCTCCGCCAGACTGCCGGAAATCTGGCGCCTGAGATTGCCGTCGATCAGCGCCAGCGTCACAAGCAGCGTCAGCCCGAGCCCCAGCGACAGCACCACGGACGGCGTCAGGGCGCCGGGCCGGTGGATATTGCCGACGGCGAGCCGCAGCGCCACGAAGCGCACGCGCGGGCTCCTCTTCGCCGTCCATTGCACCAACTCGCCGACAAGGCGCAGCACCAGGAAGGCGAAGATCGTGGCGCCGACGAAGATCAAGGCGATGCGGCGGTCGCCTGAGGACAAGATCGCCAGCGCTGACAGCAGCAACGTTATGCCGATGGCCGCCACGGTATAGATGGGGCGGGGAAAGCCGCGGCCTTCCAACCCCATCTCGCGAAACAGCGCGGTCGCCGGCACGTCGCGGGCGCGCCCGAGCGGCAGCAGGGCGAAGGCCAGCGTCACCAGAAACCCGAACAGCGCCGCCATGCCGAGCGCGCCGGGATAGAAGCCGCCTTGCGCCGGCACGGGAATGACGGACTGAAGCGCGGCACTTGCCGCGAACGGCATCAGCGCGCCGAGCACCAGGCCGAGCACAATGCCGAGCGCCGCGATGATCAGTATCTGCACCAGGTAGACGGCGAAGACGAAGCCGCCCGACGCGCCCAGGCTCTTGAAGGTGGCGATGACGCCGCGCTTGCCGTCGAGATAGGCGCGCACCGCATTGGCGACGCCGACGCCGCCGACCACCAGTGCCGTCAGCCCGACCAGCGTCAGGAATTGCGAGAAGCGTTCGATATTGGAGGACAGCGCCGGTGCGGCATTGCTGCGCGTGCGGATCGACCAGCCGGCCTCCGGGAAATCCTTGGCGGCCTGATCCTGGATGGCCTTGAGCCGCGCCTCATCGGCGTCGGCGGGCAGCCGGACCTTGTAGGCGTTCTCGACCAGGCTGCCCGGCTGGATCAGTCCGGAAGCGGCCAGCCCCTCATTCGAAATCATCAGCCTTGGCGCGAAGCCGAATCCGTCCGACACAGCATCCGGTTCGGTGACCAGCCTGGCGCGCAGTTCGAAAGTGGCGGTGCCGAGCTTCAGGCGGTCGCCGATCTTGATGTGCAGCCGTTCGAACAGCAGATCGGGTGCCGCGGCGCCGAAGACGCCGAATTGTTCGCCGAACAGTTCCTGCTTCGACAGCGCGGGTTCGGTTTCCAGGACGCCGTAGAGCGGGTAGGCATCGTCGACCGCCTTGGCCTCGACCAGCGCCTGATCGGATCCGTCGGCGAGACGCGCCATCGAGCGCATGCTGGCGGTTCTGGATATCGCACCCAGCCCGTCGAGGAAGCCGCGCTCCGGCTGGCTGGCGTCACGCTGGTTGATCTGGAAGCGGAGATCGCCGCCAAGCAGCGTCTGGCCCTGATTGGCGACACCGGCGGTAATGGAGCGCGCCACCGAATTGACGCCGCCGATCGCCGCGACGCCGAGGGCGATGCAGGCGAGGAAGATCAGGAAACCGGACAGGCCGCCGCGCATCTCGCGCAGCGAAAAGCGGACAGCGAGCCTCAGCGTCTGCGTCAGCGGCATCAGGCGCCGACCTTGGTCTGTGCCGGCGTCTCGATGCGGCCGGAGCGCATCGAGACCTGGCGCGAGCAGCGCGCCGCGAGTGCGGGATCATGGGTGACCAGCACCAGCGTCATGCCGCGTTCGGCGGCCTTGGCGAACAGCAGGTCGGCGACCTGCCGCCCGGTCGCCTGGTCGAGATTGCCGGTCGGCTCGTCGGCGATGAGAATGCGCGGCGACGGCGCCAGCGCGCGGGCGATCGCCACGCGCTGCTGCTCGCCGCCCGACAGTTCGCCGGGATAGTGGGTTACGCGATCGCTCAGGCCGACGGCCGCAAGCTCCCGCGCCGCCACCGAAAACGGATCGGCATGGCCGGCCAGCTCCAGCGGCACCGCGACGTTTTCGAGCGCCGTCATGTTGGGAATGAGGTGGAATGATTGGAATACGATGCCGATGTTTCGGCCCCGAAACGAAGCGATCTGGTCCTCGCTTTTGCCGTTGAGCAATGCGCCGGCGATTCGCACCGTTCCCGAATCGACCCTTTCCAGACCCGCCAGCACCATCAGCAATGTCGATTTTCCCGAGCCCGAAGGACCGACGATGCCGGTCGCCTCGCCATGCGCCACCTCGAGGCTGACACCCTTCAGCACATGAACGGACGAAGCCCCTTCGCCAAGGGTCAGGGACACGTCTTTCAGCGCGATGACGGCTTCTGTCAAAATAAAAGCATCCTATATGGGAAAATGAAGGCTCTGCTTGCCGGAGGCCGTCGCCGGAAGAATTCCTTGGTCATATGGGGGCTGCCGCATGTCTTTCAAACGCCTGATGGCCGCAGGCCTGATCCTTTTCCTCGCCATTTGCGGCGCCATTTCGTCGGCCGGGGCCGAGCCGTTCAAGATCGTCGGCTTCGGTGACAGCCTGATGGCGGGCTTTGGCCTCGGACCGGACGAAGGCTTCACCGACAAGCTCCAGGCAGCGTTGCGCGCCAAGGGCCACGACGTGACCGTCGCCAATGCCGGCGTCTCGGGCGACACGACCAGTGGCGGCCTGTCGCGGCTCGACTGGTCGGTGCCGGACGGCACCCAATTGGTCATCCTCGAGCTCGGCGCCAACGACATGCTGCGCGGAATCGCGCCCGGTATCACCAAAAAGAACCTGGATGACATGCTGGCCAAGCTGCGAGAGCGCAAGATCGCCGTACTGCTCGCAGGCATGCGCGCCGCGCCGAACCTCGGCGCCGACTATCAGAATGCCTTCGATGCCATCTACCCCGACCTTGCCAGCAAGTACGGTGTCGCGCTCTACCCGTTCTTTCTCGACGGCGTCGCCGGTCAGGCTGGCCTGCAGCTCGAGGATGGCCTGCATCCAAGCGCCCGAGGTGTCGACCAGATGGTCGAACGCATCCTGCCCGCGGTCGAAAAGGCCATCGCGGCGGTGCCGAAAGGTTCATGAGGCCGGATCGGAACCATTTTCCGCTGCGGAAGCTTTTATCAAAGCCTGCGACCAACAAACCTCTTGCTCCATTTGATTATCGATGATTCGCTATGGTGTCAGTTCGATTCGAGGAAGGGAGGCTCTTCATGCCGCGTCTTTTCACCGCCCTCGAAATTCCGCGTGACGCCGCTCTTTCGCTGTCCCTGCTGCGGGGCGGCCTGCCAGGCGCCCGCTGGATAGACGTCGAAAACTACCATCTGACCCTGCGCTTCATCGGCGATGTCGAGGGCCATGTCGCCGACGAGATCGCCAATGCGCTCGATCGTGTCCACCGCCCTTCCTTCTCGCTGGCACTGTCCGGCGTCGGTGCTTTCGGCCAGAAGAAGCCGCATGCCGTGTGGGCGGGCGTTTCCGCCTCTCCCGATCTGGCAGCGCTCCAGGCCGAGATCGAGCGCATCTGCCAGCGCCTCGGCATTCCCGCCGACCCGCGCAAGTTCATGCCGCATGTGACGCTGGCGAGACTGCGCAATTCAAGCCCTCTGGATGTCGCCCAATATCTGTCGGCGCGCGGCAATTTCTCGACGCTGCCATTCCGCATCAGCCGCTTCGTCTTGATGTCGTCGCGCGATTCGGTCGGCGGCGGACCCTATATCGTCGAGGAAGCCTGGCCGCTGTCCGGCACCGATGCCCGCGCCGCCAGCCGTGCCGCCAGCGCCTCCGACGCCTCGCGGATCATGCGGTAGACCTCGGCGAAGGCCTCCGGCCCATCGTAATAGGGATCCGGCACGTCGCGTATCTTGCCCTGCGCGAACTCCAGGAACAGATGGATACGGTCGCGCATGGCTGCCGGTGCTAACGCTTTCAAATCAGCGACATTCGACCGGTCCATGCCGAAGATCAGGTCGAAGCGGGAGAAATCCGGCGGCGTGATCTTGCGCGCCCGCTGTCCGGAAATGTCGAGGCCATGGCGCAATGCAACCGCGACCGAGCGCGGATCGGGAGCGGAGCCGACCTCCCAGCCGCCGGTTGCGGCTGAATCGAGCAGGATATCCCGCCCCTGACTCCGCTCCGCCAGCACGGCGCGAAAGATACCTTCCGCCAGCGGCGACCGGCAGATGTTGCCGAGGCAGACGAAAAGAATGGAGTTTATCGGCTTCGCGTTCATCGATCGGCGTTGTCTGTGCATCCCGAAACCGCAACGAATTTTGGGCGACATGCATTATGGTAAGGGTCACTTCGGCAATAGCACGGGAAATCGACATGACGAGAGACAAACTGGGCAAGGACGCGATCGCCGAGGCATTGGCCGGCCTCGAAGGCTGGTCGCTGGCCGCCGACGACGCGGCGATCAAGCGGATCTTCACGTTCAAGAATTTTTCCGAGGCCTTCGCCTTCATGACCCGCGTCGCGCTGGCCGCCGAGAAGATGGACCACCATCCGGACTGGTCAAACGTCTACAAGACGGTCGACGTGACGCTGAACACCCATGACGCCGGCGGCGTGACCGCGCTCGACATCGAGCTGGCGAAGAAGATGAACCGCTTTGCCGGTTAGTCGTAGCCCGTCGACGCAGGCCCTGGCTTAGTCTCAAGGCGAGCCACGCAGCGGCGCGCCGGCCCTTGTGATCGACTGATGACGTCGACCAAAGAACGCGGCGGGTCAGCTTAGCGACCCGACAGCGCCAATCAACCCGAGCGCACGGCGGAACAAATCCCGCCCCGTTGCGGGCGCTCGTAAATCACGGCACAATCCTGGGGGTTCTTGCGATGGAGTCGCTCCAAGACGGCAAATGTGAGATGCGTTCGCCAATCGCAGGGGTCTGCCCGCAGATTTGGCTGCGTTCTCTTGGCGATCGGGCGGCGGGCTTAGCCGTAGATCTGCTTGTGGATCTGGTACAGCATCTCTGAGCGATCGGCGCGCATGTCGGCGAGATCGCGGCTGGAAAAGCTGTCGATTTCGGCGACGAGACGGTTGTAGTGCTTGCGCTTGGCGATGCTGGTGCGAGCGCGGTTCATAAGATCGTTGAAGACCATAGCAAGGTTCCTTCTCTGCCGCGTTCTGAGCGGCCGGTTCTTCCTCCCTTGATCGATACGGAACATGACATAGTAATGGTGCATTGCAAAAAGAAGATGTTGCAATGCACCATTGCGCTGGACGCATAGCCGGTTAAGGGCGTCCTAACGGATCGTTTCCGGTGAAGCGGCGTCGCGTTTATCTGCGCCCGAGCGTCTTCGTTCGGTTTTGTCTTACAAATTCTGGAGACGCTGCCGTCATCGATCTTGCCATATCGATCGCCGGCTGGCTTGATCGCGCAGGGAGAGTGCCAAGCCACCGGAGGAAATGAATGGCCGCCGCCGACTACGAAATTATCGATCCGCGTTTTGCGCGGCTGTTCAACGGCAATGCGCAAGTGGAGAAGCTGTTCACGGGGTGCAAATGGTCGGAAGGACCGGCCTGGTTCGCCGCCGGCCGTTACGTCGTCTGGTCGGACATCCCGAACAACCGCATGCTGCGCTATGACGAGACGGATGGCAGCGTGAGCGTCTTCCGGCAGCCGTCGGGCAATTCCAACGGCAATACCGTCGACCGGCAGGGCCGGCTGGTCACGTGCGAGCATTCGGGCCGCCGCGTCAGCCGCACCGAGCATGACGGCTCGGTCACCACCATCGCCGCCAAATGGAAGGGCAAGCGGCTGAACTCACCCAACGACGTGGTGGTGAAGTCCGACGGCTCGATCTGGTTCACCGATCCGAGCTACGGCATCGACACCGACTATGAGGGCGACAAGGCCGAAAGCGAGATCGGCGCCTGCTACGTCTACCGCGTCGATCCCGGTACGGGCGAGATCGAGGCCGTGATCACCGACATGGTCAGGCCGAACGGGCTTGCCTTCTCGCTCGACGAGAGCAAGCTCTACGTCGTCGACACCGGGCGCACGCATGGCGCGCAGAATCCGGCGCATATGCGGGTGTTCGATGTGGACGAGGGCGGCAAGAGGATCTCGGGCGGCGAGGTCTTCGCCGACTGCACCGCCGGCCTGTTCGACGGTTTCCGGCTCGACGAGGACGGACGTATCTGGACAAGCGCTGCCGACGGCATCCATTGCTATGACCCCGACGGCACGCTGATCGGCAAGGTCAAGGTGCCCGAGGTGACCGCCAACTGCGTGTTCGGCGGTGCCAAGCTGAACTGCCTCTATATCGCCGGCACCACCTCGCTCTACGCGGTCCGGCTGATGGTGAACGGGGCGAAGACTTTTTGAACTGATCGCGGCGCAAGTGCCGGCGACTGTTCGACAGTTCGCCGGTGGCGACCGCGAACATGCTGGGAGGACGTCATGCCATTTGTCAACATCCGCATCGTCAAGGAAGTGATCGCCGCCGATCCGGCGGGCAAGAAGGCCGACATAGCCAAAAGAGTAACGGCAGCCATCATGGACGCCACCGGACTGAGCAATGACGATGTCTGGGTGGTCTTCGAGGAGGTCAATGCCCGTGACTGGTTCGTCGGCAAGACCGATGTCGAGACCTTGCGAGGCAATCCCCGGACGCGGGCGTAGAGCTCTTTGTTTTGCGCAATTCCCGATGTGCCGCGCGTGCGGCGTGTTTGCAGAAAGGGGAAGAAATGCTCGAAATGACGCCATCGAAACAGGCAGCCGCATGGTTGGCATCCTTTGCCCATGCGCTCGAAGCCGGCGACGTGGCGACGGCGGGCACCCTGTTCGGCGACGATTGCTACTGGCGCGACCTTCTGACCTTCACCTGGAACATCAAGACCATGGAAGGCCGCGAGGCGATCGCGGACATGCTCGAGGCGACGCTGGCGACAGCGAAGCCGACCGCATGGCAGCTCGCCGGCGAGGCGACCTCGGATGAAGGCACCATAGAGGCCTGGTTCAATTTCGAAACGGCGGTCGCCAGGGGACAAGGCATCGTGCGCCTGCGCGATGGCCGCTGCCGGACTCTGTTCACCGCGATGACCGACCTGAAAGGGTTCGAGGAGCGCAAGGGAGCGGAGCGGCCGCTCGGCGTGCGCCACAAGGCGGACCCCGAGCGCGAGACCTGGTCGGAGGCCCGGGCGCGCGAGACGCGCGAACTCGGCGCTTCGGAGCAGCCCTATTGCCTGGTCATCGGCGGCGGCCAGGGTGGCATCATGCTTGGCGCGCGGCTGCGGCAGCTCGGCGTACCGGCGATCGTCGTCGAAAAGAACGCCCGGCCCGGCGATTCCTGGCGCAACCGCTACCGCACGCTCGTGCTCCACGACCCCGTCTGGTACGACCACCTGCCCTACATCCCGTTCCCGGAAAACTGGCCGGTGTTCACGCCCAAGGACAAGATGGGCGACTGGCTGGAAATGTACACGCGCGTCATGGAGCTCAACTACTGGGTCGCCACCAAGTGCCTCGGCGCCTCCTATGACGAGGCCGAGAAGGCCTGGACCGTGGTGGTCGATCGCGTCGGCCGGCGCATCACGCTTAAGCCGAAGCACATCGTCTTTGCCACCGGCGCCTACGGCCCGCCACGAAAGATCGACCTAGTCGGCGCCGACCGGTTCAAGGGCGAGTTGCTGCACTCCAGCCAGTATTCCAGCGGCGAGAAGTTCCGCGGCAAGAAGGTTGCCGTCATCGGCGCGGCAAGTTCGGGGCACGACGTCTGCGTCGATCTCTGGGAAAGCGGCGCCGAGGTGACCATTATCCAGCGCTCGCCGACGACCGTGGTCAAGTCGGACACGCTGATGGAGGTCGGCTTCGAGATTTTTTCGGAGAGTGCGCTGGCGCGCGGCATCACCACCGAGAAGGCCGATATGATCGTCGCCTCGACGCCCTTCGCGCTGGTGCCCAAGGGCCAACGTGCGCTTTATGACGTCATCCGCGCGCGCGACGCGGCTTTTTACGAGCGGCTCAGCGCCGCCGGCTTCGCCCTCGATTTCGGCGACGACGAGACCGGCCTGCTGATGAAGGCCTACCGCACCGGCTCGGGCTACTACATCGATGTCGGCGCTTCGGACCTGATCATCGACGGCAAGATCGGTATCCGCAGCGGCGTGGCGATCAAGTCGCTGACGCCGACAGGCATCCTTTTCGAGGACGGCACCGAGCTTGAGGCCGACGCCATCATCGCCTGCACCGGCTACCAGTCGATGAACGAGAACGTCGCGGCGATCGTCTCGCGCGAGGTCGCCGACAAAGTTGGCCCGTGCTGGGGCCTCGGCTCGGGCGTGAAGGGCGATCCCGGGCCCTGGCAGGGCGAATTGCGCAACATGTGGAAACCGACGGCACAGGAAGCGCTGTGGTTCCACGGCGGCAATCTGGCGCTGTCGCGCTTCTATTCGAAATATGTGGCGCTGCAGATCAAAGCGCGGATGGAAGGGATTGCGACGCCGGTTTACGGGGCGGTCAGTAACGCTGGACGGTGAAGCTGCCGATCTCCCCCACGAGGGGGGAGATTGGCTAATCATCGCCCGAAATGCTTCGCCGCCACCTCGACATGCGTATGTCCCACATGCGCCTCGAAACGTTCGGTCTCGCCGAGGTCGTTCATGGCCTCGTTCGGCCACCAGGTGCCGCCGATGACGATGCCTTCGCAAACCAGCCGCTGGTCGGCGACTAGCGATGCGCCGACCGCGTCGACGAAGGTGAAGCGGCCCGGGCGCTGGCGAAGCACGGCGACGTCGCCGACGGTGCCCACCGCCAGCGTGCCGAGATCAGGCCGCGCGATCGCCTGCGCCGGTCCCTGCGTCGCGGCGCGCAATACCTCGACCAGCGGCATGCCGAGCGCCAAGAGCTTCGACATGCAGACCAGAATGTCGAAGGCCGGCCCGTCGACGCAGTAGAGATGCACGTCGCTCGAGATGACGTCGGGCGCCAATCCGTCAGCCAGCATCGCCCGTGCGATGTCGAAGTCGAACGAACCCATGCCGTGGCCGAGATCGAAGATGACGCCGCGCTCGCGCGCCAGCCGCATGTCGGGCCGCACCGCTCCGGAGGCGAACACCGGCGCGTTGGGAAACGGCCGGAAGCAATGAGTGAGGATGTCGCCCTTGCGCAGGCGCGGCAGCACTTCCGAGCGGCCGGGCGGCGGTTCGTCTATATGCGCCATCAGCGGCAGGCCTGATTTGTCCGCTGCCTCCAGCGCCAGATCGACCGGGGCGATGCCGCTGGTGCCGCCGGCATGGCGGCCCGAGCGGACCTTGACGCCGACGACTACGTCCGCGTGCTCGCGCGCCGCCGCGACCACCTCGCGCGGTTCGCAGAGCCTGAGATCGCTGCACTCGCCGACCGAGACGCTCTGCGAGAAGCCGAAGATGCCGGCAAACGAAATGTTGACATAGGCCAGGATGCGCACCTTCGAGCGCTCCATGACGTGACGGCGGAAGCCGAGGAAATTGCCCGCGCCCGCACTGCCCGCGTCGATGAAGGTGGTGGTGCCGCTCTTGGCGGCAAGGCGATCGGCATCCACGCCGAGCGAGGTGCCGCCCCAATAGACGTGGCTGTGCAGGTCGACGAGGCCGGGCGCGACAATGCAGCCGCCGGCATCCACGACCCGTGCGGCGCTGTCCGCCGGGATATCCGCGTCCACCGCGGCGACACGGCCGTTGGCGATGGCGACATCGCGCGGGGCGTCGAGCCCGGCTGCCGGATCGATCAGCCGTCCGCCCTTCAGCAGGAGGTCGAATTGCATTGGCGTAACCTCCGATTTGCCGCCTCGGACTCTGTCAGGCAGGCCGGTAGGCGACGGCTTCGACTTCGATCTTGATGTCGATCATCAGCCGCGACTCGACCGTGGTGCGCGCCGGCGGATTCTTCGGGAAATGCCTGGCATAGACGGCGTTGAACGCGCCGAAATCGCGCGCGTCCTCGAGCCAGACGGTGGTCTTGACGACATCGTCCAGCGTACAGCCGGCCAGCGCCAGCGCGGCCTTCAGGTTGGCAAGCACCTGTTCGGTCTGTTCGGATATGCCGCCCTTGACCACGATGCCATCGCTGCCGACCGGAACCTGCCCGGAGGCATAGACGAAATCGCCGGCCCGCACGGCGGGCGACAGCGGCACATGGGACGTGCCAAAACACTGCTTGGGCAAGGCGTAACCTCCTCTCGATGGCGGGCGCCATTGCGGCGCCTGCTTCGGCCGAGATTTACCGCGATCGAGGCAATCCCGATAGAGGTCTTGTTGGAAAGCAACATTTTTCGCAACAATCCATGTTGCTTTATTACAGAAGCGCTTGCATCGTGCGAAGCTGCCGGGCGGCGTTAAGGCCGCCACGCATTTCCAGCCGGGAGCCCCCAGAATGACCTTCGACAAGAACCCGTTTCCCGCCGGCGACGCCGACCGCCACGCGCTTTGGGAAATGCTGGTGCGGCGCGATATCGACGCTTTCATCGGCCAGGACTGGTCGATGGTCGAGCATGATTTCGTCGCCGAAAGCTTCTTCGGCATGCATGCCCATTTCCTCAGCAATGCCGACGCCTGGCGGCTGGAGTTCCCGAGGTTGGAAATCTATCGCGACGAGTGGCTGCGCCAGGCCAAGGAGACCGCGGCGACGGAATTCGCCGAGCCGCTGCGCGAAGCGCTGTTCCGCGTCACCAATCTGCGCGACATCGATGTCGACGGCGACCGCGCCGTGCTGCACAAGAAATTCGACGGCTCCATCGCCAAGGCGGATGGCGGCATCGACAGGTTGAAATGGCAGACGCTGTATTTCTGCGCCAAGCTCGGCGGCAGCTGGAAGATCACAGGCTTCGTCGGCTACATGCCCTACCCGCTGGGCGGCTAGGCGTCACCAAAACATTCGCGATTGGCCGAAGACACGATTTGCGAAATTCGCTGTCGAGCGCCGCCGCGAGGTCTATGCTAGGAAAGCAAGCTGCAACCCACCGGCAGGCCATGACCAATCTCGCACCCCTGGTTTCGACCGTCAGCGCGGCCTTTCTCGGCTCTTTCGTCGAGGTGGTCGAGGCCTTCACGATCGTGCTTGCGGTCGGGTTGACCCGAGGCTGGCGGCCGGCATTGACCGGTGCGGCGCTGGCACTGGCGGCCCTGGCGGCGTTCGTGCTGGCTTTTGGACCGTTGCTGGCGCTTGTTCCCATCACCACGCTGCAATTCGTGGTCGGCGTCTTGCTCATCCTGTTCGGCATGCGCTGGCTGCGCAAGGCGATCCTGCGCAGTGTCGGGATTGTGCCCTTGCATGACGAGGAGGCCGCGTTCTCGAACGAGACCGCCGCACTTCGCCGGCAGGCCGGTGATCGCCGGGCGGACTACCTGGCCGGGCTTGCGGCGTTCAAGGCGGTGCTGCTGGAAGGCGTCGAAGTGGTGTTCATCGTCATCGCGGTTGGCGGTGCCCATGGACAGACGCTCGCCGCCGGCCTCGGCGCGCTGGCGGCATTCCTGCTGGTGATGATGATCGGTCTTGCCGTACATCGCCCACTGGCTCGCGTTCCCGAAAATGCCTTGAAGTTTGTCGTCGGCCTGATGCTGACCAGCTTCGGCATTTTCTGGACCGGTGAAGGTCTCGGTGCCGACTGGCCCGGCGCCGATCTCGCCTTGCTGGCGATCTTCGCCGTCGTTGCGCTTGCATCCCTGGCCATCGTCCGCTGGCTGCGCGACGCCCGTCCCGCTCCGGCCGGAGGAAACCTTCGATGAACATCGTGCATATGGCTGCCAAGGAGTTCGTCGGCATGTTCATCGACGATGGCAGCCTGGCACTGCTGGCGCTGGTCCTGATCGCGGGGATCGCGGCAGCGGTGAAGCTGCTGGCGCTGCCGCCACTTCTTGGCGGCATCCTGCTGCTGATTGGCTGCTTGGTCATTCTTGCGCAGAGCGTGCGGCGAGCCGCATTGCGGCTGCCATGATCAGTGGTTGATCAGTAGAGCGATGCGACTTCCGGATCGTTTTGCCGGCGGCTGGTCGAAGGCATGAAACAGCGCCGACATCGCGCATGATTTGAAGACAAGGCCGGCGCGCGCAAGGCACGGTTCACCGGCGCCGGGTTGATAGCCGGCAAACACCGGCCGACCACGCTCAGCGGTCGATGCGCGTCGACAGGATGATCGACGACAAGGTCCGCTCGACCCCGTCCATGGCGCCGATCTGGTCGATCAGCGTATCAAGGTCGCGGATCGACGGCGCGTCGACGATGACGATCATGTCGAAATTGCCGCTGACCGAATGCAGCGTCCGGACCGGCGCCAGCGCCCGCAGGCCGCGCACCACCTTGTCGGCGAGCTTGGGCGTCACGGTGAGCAGCACATGCGCCCGCACCAGTCCCTGCTCATAGTCGGGCGCCAGTCTGACGCCATAGCCGGTGATGATACCGCGCTGCTCAAGCCGCTCGATCCGGCTCTGGACGGTTGTGCGCGACACACCAAGCCTGCGCGCCAGTTCGGCGGTCGAGGCGCGCGCGTTCTCGCGCAGCAGGGAAAGCAGGGCCTGTTCGGCATCGCTGAGCATTTCGACGATTCCTATCGGCATATCGTGCAAATCGGAGTTTCGTTTCGTACAATTCCACGCTTCCTTTCGACGAGCAAGTTGCGATTCTTATGGATACATCAGTCAGACGCGAGGGATCGGTCATGAAGAAAATCGTTGTAGTCGGCGCCGGCAAGATCGGCTCGACCATCGCGGAGATGCTCGCCGCGACCGGCGACTTCTCCGTCACCTTGGTCGACCGCTCGGCAGCGCAGTTTGCCGCGGCCGAATTGCCGGCCACTGTCGCCACGCTGGAACTCGACATCGAAGCCGCCGGCGCGCTCGAAGCGGCGCTTGCCGGCAAGTTCGCCGTGCTCAGCGCCGCCCCATTCCATCTGACGACGCGCATCGCCGAGGCGGCGGCAAGCGCCGGCGTGCACTATCTCGACCTCACCGAGGACGTCGCCAGCACCAGGCGGGTCAAGGAATTGGCCCGTTCGGCCAAAAGCGCCTTCATCCCGCAATGCGGGCTGGCACCCGGCTTCATCTCGATCGTCGCCAACGATCTCGCCAGCCGCTTCGACACGCTGGAAAGCGTGCGCATGCGCGTCGGCGCCTTGCCGCAATACCCGTCAAACGCGCTGAACTACAATCTCACCTGGAGCACCGACGGCGTCATCAACGAGTATTGCGAGCCTTGCGAGGCGATCGTCGAGGGCGAGCTGGTCGAAGTGCCGCCGCTGGAGGAGCGCGAGGAGTTCTCGCTCGACGGCGTCACCTACGAAGCCTTCAACACCTCGGGCGGGCTGGGCACGCTGGCCGAGACGCTGAAGGGCAAGGTGCGCACGCTGAACTACCGCACCATCCGCTACCCCGGCCATGCCGCGATCATGAAGGCGCTGCTCAACGACCTTGGCCTGCGCCACCGCCGCGACGTGCTGAAGGACATTTTCGAGAGCGCCCTGCCGGCGACGCTTCAGGACGTCGTCATCGTCTTCGTCACCGTCTCGGGCCGCAAGAACGGCCGCCTGTTGCAGGAGACCTACGCCAACAAGGTCTATTCGAAGCGCGTCGGCGATGTGGTGCGCAGCGCCATCCAGATCACCACCGCGTCGGGCATCTGCGCCGTCCTCGACATGCTCGCCGACGGCAGCCTGCCGGCAACCGGCTTCGTCAAACAGGAAGACATCCCCCTCGACGCCTTCCTCGCCAACCGTTTCGGCCGCGCCTACGCCCAGCACGAGATGGTAAGCCGGCTCGCGAGCTGAGACGCCCGGGTAGGCTCGCGCCCTTCCTCTCCCCGTCTGGGACACGCCTTTCCTCTCCCCCGTCGATCGGGGGAGAGGTGGCCCGAAGGGCCGGAGTGGGGGTCGACCGGCCTCGACCGTTGTCGTTTCAAGCCGGCCTCGGCCTCATCAAGACCCTGGTTGTCAGCGGCGGCGCGGTTGACGAGCGCCTTCCCCCACTCCGTCGCTGCTTCGCAGCGCCACCTCTCCCCCCTCCGGAGGGAGAGGAAGGGCGCCTGGTTCGGCGAACGCACGTCCTTCCTCTACCCGTCGATAGGACACGCCCTTCCTCTCCCCCGTCGATCGGGGGGGAGGTGGCCCGAAGGGCCGGAGTGGGGGTCGACCGGCCTCGACCGTTGTCGTTTCAAGCCGGCCTCGGCCTCATCAAGACCCTGGTTGTCAGCGGCGGCGCGATTGAGGACCGCCTTCCCCCACTCCGTCGCTGCTTCGCAGCGCCACCTCTCCCCCCTCCGGAGGGAGAGGAAAGGAGCCTGGCCCTCAAATATGCAGCGCGTGCCCCAGCGCCTTCAGCGCCGCTTCCTGGAATCCCTCGCCTTGCGTCGGATGGGCGTGGATCGTTCCGGCGATGTCCTCCAGCCTCGCGCCCATTTCCAGCGCCAGCCCAAAAGCCGCCGACAGTTCCGACACGCCTTGCCCGACCGCCTGGATGCCGAGCACCAAGTGATTGTCCGCGCGGGCGACGACACGAACGAATCCATCCTCGCCGAGCTTCGTCATCGCCCGGCCATTGGCGGCAAATGGGAACGTCCCGATCTTGATCTCACCGAGAGCCTTGGCTTCTTCCGGCGACAGCCCAGCCGTCACCAGCTCCGGATCGGTGAAGCAGACGGCCGGGATCGACCGCTTGTCCCAGCTGCGCTTGTGGCCGGCGACGATCTCGGCGACCATTTCGCCCTGCGCCATCGCCCGGTGCGCCAGCATCGGCTCGCCGGTGACGTCGCCGATGGCAAAGATGCCGCGCATCGAGCTGCGGCACTGGTCGTCGATCTTGATGAATCGGCCCGCCATATCGAGGTCGATCTGGTCGAGCCCCCAGCCCTCGGTAACCGGCTTGCGCCCGACCGTGACCAGGATCTTCTCCGCGGCGACCCTGGCGCTCTTGCCATCCGAGGTCTCGACCAGCAGCGCGTCGCCTTTGTTCGCCTGTCCCTTGGTCGACAACCCCTTGGCCTTGGCGCCAGTCATCACCGCGATGCCGAGGGCGGCCAACCGCTTGACCACCGGCCGGGTGAGTTCGGCGTCATACTGCGCCAGCACGCGCGGCAAGGCTTCGACCACGGTCACATCGGCGCCCATTTTCGCGAAGGCCATGCCGAGCTCGAGGCCGATATAGCCGCCACCGACGACCGCGAGCTTTTTGGGGACCTCACTCAAAGCCAGTGCTTCCGTGGACGATATCACCGGCCCGCCAAAGGGAAGAAAAGGCAGTTCGACCGGCGCCGAGCCGGTGGCGATGACGATCGCTTCTGCGCGGATCACCTGGCTGCCCGTCTCGGTCTCGACGGCGACGGTCTTGCCGTCGCGGAATGTCGCCCATCCATGCACGGTCTTGACCCCGGCCTTCTTCAGCAGTCCGGCAACGCCGCTGTTGAGCCGGCTGACGATGCCGTCCTTCCAGGCGATGGTTTTGGCCAGGTCGAGCGCGGGTGCCGTGACCGAAATGCCGATCGGGCTGTCGCCGCCAACCATATCAGACACTTTCTCGAACTCTTCCGCCGCATGGATCAGCGCCTTGGACGGGATGCAGCCGACATTGAGGCAAGTGCCGCCCGGCCTGCCGGCCTCGACGATCACCGTATCGATGCCGAGCTGCCCAGCCCGGATGGCGCAGACATAGCCGCCCGGACCGGCGCCGATGACGAGCAGCTTGCAGGAGATCTCTTTCATTTTGCGACCCTTCGATGCGAGGGAATGTTCCGTCGCGATCCTTCACGCCCCCCTCTGCCTTGCCAGGCATCTCCCCCACGAGGGGGGAGATTGGCAGCGTCGTCGCTTCGCTCATTCCTGCAACGATGGAGATTGGCGAAAGCCGGCGTGACGTCCAATCTCCCCCCTTGTGGGGGAGATGCCTGGCAGGGCAGAGGGGGGCGCTGTCCCGCCGTCATCTCGGTCATCCGCCCCTCAATCCACGAAGATCAGCGCCGGCGTCTCCAGCAGCGCCTTGATGCGCTGCACGAACACCGCCGCGTCCCAGCCGTCGATCACCCGATGGTCGAAGCTGGACGACAGGTTAATCATCTTGCGCGGCATGAACTGGGTGCCGTCCCACACCGGCCGAACCATCATCTTGTTGACGCCGATGATCGCCACTTCCGGATGGTTGATGACCGGCGTCGTCGCCACGCCGCCCATGGCGCCGAGCGAGGTGATGGTGATGGTCGAGCCGGACAGCTCGTCGCGCGTCGCGGTACCGGACTTGGCCGCCTCCGCCAGCCTGACAACCTCTGCGCCGCACTCCCAGATATCCAGCGCTTCCGCATGTTTGACCACCGGCACCACCAGCCCCGACGGCGTCTGCGCGGCGATGCCGATATGGATACCGCCATGCTGGTGGATGATGCCGGCGTCGTCGTCGAACAGCGAATTGAGGTTGGGCTGGTCCGATATCGCCTTGACCATCGCCCGCATCAGGAACGGCAGCAGGGTCAGCTTCGGCCGCTCCCCACCACCCTTGGCTCCGCGCTTTTCCTTGTTGAGCGCGGCGCGCAAATCTTCGAGCGCGGTGACGTCGATCTCCTCGACATAGGTGATGTGCGGGATGCGCGATTTGGACAATGACATCTTCTCGGCGATCTTGCGCCGAAGCCCAACCACCTTGATGTCCTCGATCGCATCGTTGCGGGCGAGGCCGGATGTCCTGGCAAGCTGCGGACCGCGCGCCAGGAACGCCTCGATATCCTCGTGGCCTATGCGACCGGCCGGGCCGCTTCCCGCTACCTGCCTGAGATCGATGCCGGCTTCTTTCGCCCGCAGGCGGACGGCGGGGGAGGCCAGAGGCTTTTCGCCTTCCGGTCGCGGACCGCCATGGGCGGAAGACTGCCCGGCGCCTTTCGAAATCAAAGGGGCGGATTTGACGTCGGTTCCGCCGACCTTCGGCGAGAGCTTCGCGGTCGGCGCAACCAATTCGGGCTTCGGGGTCGGCAGCTTGGTCGGCGGCTCGGCGGCCACCGCTTCTCCCTGATCTCCTTGCGGCTTCACATTCCCCTCGTCCGCCACCTTCAGCCGGACGATGGGTGAACCGATCGCCACCGTGTCGCCGATCTCGGCGCCCAGCCACAGGATCTCGCCATCGACAGGCGACGGGATTTCGACCGTCGCCTTGTCGGTCATGACGGCGGCAAGCACGGTATCCTCGCGCACGATATCGCCGATCTTCACATGCCATTCGACGAGCTCGGCTTCGGCGACCCCTTCGCCGACATCGGGCAGCTTGATGATGTGTTCGCCCATCCCAGGCCTCCCTAGGCTTCCAGTGTTTCGATGAGCGCGCGGCCGACACGGGCAGGACCGGGAAAATAGTCCCATTCCTGCGCATGCGGGTAGGGCGTGTCCCAGCCGGCGACCCGCGCCACCGGCGCCTCCAGATGGTAGAAGCAGTTTTCCTGCACCAGCGCCGACAGTTCGGCACCGAAGCCCGAGGTCAGCGTCGCCTCGTGCACGATGACGCAGCGCCCGGTCTTCTTGACCGACGCCACGATCGTATCGAGATCGAGCGGCAGCAACGTCCTGAGGTCGATGATCTCGGCATCGATACCGGTCTCCTCGACGGCGGCTTGCGCGACATAGACCATGGTGCCGTAGGCGAGCACCGTAACGGCCGAGCCCGCCCTGCGGATCACCGCCTTGCCGAGCGGCACGGTGTAGTGGCCGTCGGCGACCTCGCCGAGGTCATGCTTCGACCACGGCGTCACCGGCCGGTCGTGATGGCCGTCGAAGGGACCGTTGTAAAGCCGCTTCGGCTCGAGGAAGATCACCGGATCGGGATCCTCGATCGCCGCGATCAACAGTCCCTTGGCGTCATGTGGGTTGGATGGAACCACGGTCTTCAAGCCCGATACATGGGTGAACAGCGCTTCCGGGCTCTGGCTGTGCGTCTGGCCGCCGAAGATGCCGCCGCCGGTCGGCATCCGCACCACGATCGGGCAGGTGAAATCGCCGTTCGAACGGTAGCGCAGCCGCGCCGCCTCCTGGGTCAGCTGGTCGTAGGCCGGATACATGTAGTCGGCAAACTGAATTTCCACGCACGGCTTCAGCCCATAGGCGGCCATGCCGATGGCCGAGCCGACGATGCCGGATTCGTTGATCGGCGCATCGAAACAGCGGCTCTTGCCGTATTTGGCCTGCAGGCCCTGCGTGCAACGGAAGACACCGCCGAAGAAACCGACGTCCTCGCCATACACGACGACGCGTTCGTCGCGCCCCATCGACACGTCCATGGCATCCCGGATGGCCTCGATCATGGTCCGTCTCGGCATCGCTCAGACTCCTGCCTGCTGGCGCTGGCGCCTGAGATGCGGCGGCATCTCGGCATAGAGGCCCTCGAACATGTCGCGCGTCGACGGCTTGCCGCCGGCATGCAGCGTGCCGTGGCTTTCCGCTTCCTTCTGCGCCGCGATCACGGTGTCGAGGATTTCCGCCTCGGCCTGCGCATGCCGCTCGTTCGACCAGACGCCGAGCTGGATCAGATGGTTCTTCAGCCGCACGATCGGGTCGCCGAGCGGCCATGCGTCGGATTCGGTCTTCGGCCGATAGGCGGAGGGGTCGTCCGAGCTCGAATGGGCGCCGGCGCGATAGGTGACATATTCGACCAGCGTCGGCCCGAGATTGCTGCGCGCGCGCTCCGCCGCCCACTTTGCCACGGCGTGGACGGCGAGGTAATCGTTGCCGTCGACGCGCAGCGACGGGATGCCGAAGCCGAGGCCTCGCGCGGCAAATGTACCCGACCCGCCGCGCGCAATGCCTTGAAAAGTCGAGATCGCCCACTGGTTGTTGACGACGTTGAGCACGACAGGGGCCTTGTAGGTGGAGGCGAACACCAGCGCCGAATGGAAGTCGGACTCGGCCGTCGAGCCGTCGCCGATCCAGGCCGCCGCGATCTTCGAATCGTTCGAGATCGCCGAAGCCATCGCCCAGCCGACCGCCTGGATGTACTGCGTCGCCAGATTGCCCGAGATCGAGAAGAAGCCGTGCTCCTTCGACGAATACATGATCGGCAATTGCCTTCCCTTCAGCGGGTCGGCCTCGTTGGAATAGATCTGGTTCATCATCGTGACCATCGGATAGTTGTCGGCGATGAGCAGCCCAGCTTGTCGATAGGTCGGGAAATTCATGTCGCCAGGCGCCAGCGCCTTGCGGAAGGCGCAGCTCACCGCTTCTTCGCCGAGATGCTGCATGTAGAAGGACGTCTTGCCCTGGCGCTGCGCCATCTGCATGCGCGCGTCGAAAGTCCGCAGCGTCATCATGTGGCGCAGGCCCGCCAGCAGCTCGTCGTTCGAAAGCAGGCCGGCCCAGGGGCCGACGGCTTCGCCGTTGCGGTTCAGCACGCGGATGATCGAGAAAGCCATGTCGCGGATGGTGCGCGGATCGACATCGATCTCGGGGCGCGGCACCGAGCCGGCATTGGCGATGGTCACATTGGAGAAGTCAGGCGTTCCGCCCGGCCGCACTTCCGGCTCCGGAACGTGAAAACGCAACATCCCAGCATCGGCCATGACCTTTGTCCTCCAATGTTGCCTGGCGCCGATATTTGCACATCCGCGCCCCAGGCCAGAGCGAATTCGTCGGGCAAGCCTCCATCGTCGGTCCCGGCCGCGCCGGCCGATGCAGCCTCCCGCCCACAAGATGAAGATATGTCGGCGAAATTTCTTGTCGATGTTGGGCGACGGCGCGCAATTTGGCGCAAGGTTGAGCAAGGTTTGCCGGAAGATAAGGTGATTGGCCGCAAAGCCTGGGTTCCTCGCCCACTTCCAAACCTCCGGGGGAGAGGAAGGGCGCCTGGTTTGGCGAAGGCACGTCCTTCCTCCACCCGTCGATAGGACACGCCCTTCCTCTCCCCCGTCGATCGGGGGAGAGGTGGCCCGAAGGTCCGGACTGGGGGTCGACCCCGCTCGACCGTTGTCGGTTAAAGCCGGC
>NZ_JAMYQP010000051.1:0-34755 GCF_040320945.1 Mesorhizobium sp. M0587 | reverse complement strand
CCCCCACTCCGTCGCCGCTTCGCGGCGCCACCTCTCCCCCCACCGGAGGGAGCGGAAGGGCGCCAGCCTTGCCAAGCTCGCGCCCTTCCACTCCCCCGTCGATCGGGGGAGAGGTGGCGAGCGCAGCGCGACGGAGTGGGGGTCGACTATTCATCACAGCAATGCTTCCGCCTGGTTGCCTGCTTGCCTAAGTTTTCGTGCGCGCTGGATTGTGCCGGTCTTGCGGCGACTACGTGTTTGATCAACGGCTTCCCCCACTCCGTCGCTGCTTCGCAGCGCCACCTCTCCCCCCTCCGGAGGGAGAGGAAAGGCGCCAGCTGGAATCGCTTCGCGCCCTTCCTCTCCCCCGTCGATCGGGGGAGAGGTGTCGAGCGAAGCTCGACGGAGTGGGGGGTCGACCGCTCATCAAATAGCCGATCAAAAGTCGGTCGGCGCGCCGCCTTCGGAGCGGCGCTTTTCGACGAAGGCGTTGAGCTCCTCGCGGATGGCCGGGTCCATGTAGGGCTCCTCATAGGAGGCCAGCCGCTCCTTCCACACCTTGTTGGCCTTTTCGAGCGCCGTCGGCGAGCCGGCTTCGGCCCAGGTTTCGAAATTGCGCCAGTCGGAGAGGATCGGTGCGTAGAAGGCGGTCTTGTAGCGGTCCTGCGTGTGCTGGGTGCCGAAGAAATGGCCGCCCGGTCCGACCGACTGGATGGCGTCGAAGCCGAGCGCCTCCTGGGAAAGGTCGAGCGGGGTCAGGAATTCCGCCACCATCTGCAGCAGATCGATGTCGAGGATTGTCTTCTCGTAGGAGCAGCGCAGGCCGCCCTCGAGCCAGCCGGCGCCATGCATCATCAGATTGCCGCCGCCCTGAATGGCGCCCCACAGCGAGAACACGCTCTCATAGGCCGCCTGCGCGTCGACCGTGTTGGCAGCGCAGGTGTTGGAGGTGCGGTAGGGGATGTTGTAGCGGCGGGCAAGCTGGCCGCCGACGAGCTGCGCCTTCATGTATTCCGGCGTGCCGAAGGCCGGCGCGCCGGACTTCATGTCGACATTGGAGGTGAAGCCGCCATAGCCGACAGGCGCGCCCTTGCGCACCATCTGGGCAAAGGCCATGCCGGACAGCGCCTCGGCATTCTGCTGCACCAGCGCACCGGCGATCGTGACCGGCGCCATGGCGCCCGACAAGGTGAACGGCGTGACGATGACGACCTGGCCCTTGCTCGACATCTGGATGATGCCTTCCATCATCGGTACGTCGAGCTTGAGCGGTGAATTGGTATTGATGATCGTGAACACCGACGGCTCTTCCAGCAACTGCTCATGGCTGATGCCGCGCGCGATGCGGGTGATCTCGATGCCGTCGACATTGCGTTCCTTGCCGAGCGAATAGATGTGGAACACCTTGTCGGTCAGCGTGGCGAGATCGCGGATGCATTCGAGGTGGCGGACCGACGGATGGATGTCGATCGGCTCGACCGGATAGCCGCCGGTGCAGTTCAGAATGTTGTGCATCTGCGCGAGCTTGAGGAAGTTGCGGTAGTCCTGCTGGTTGCCGGGCCGGCGGCCGCGATCGATGTCGGAACAATTGGGCGCCGACGCCATCATCGAAAAGATCACATTGTTGCCGCCAAAGCGCACATTATGCGCGGGGTTGCGGGCATGGATGGTGAACTCCGACGGGCAGTGCGACACCAGCTCGAGGATCATGTCGCTGTCGAAGCGCACCCGCTCGCTGCCGTCGCGCACGTCGGCGCCATGCGCCTTCATGATGCGGCGGGCCTCGTCGTGCAGAACGTCGACGCCGATTTCCCTCAGCACGCGCAAGGAGGCGAGGTGGATCGATTCCAGCTCGTCGTCCGAAACCAGCCTGGTCGGCGCGAGCGGGTTTTTCAGCTGGCGGAAAGCCGGCTGCTCGAACGCAGCCGAGCCGCCGGCGCGCTTTCCGGCGCGCCCGCCGCGGCGGGCGCGATCGGTGGCCAATGCCGGTTCCAAGGGTTGTAGGGCGGCGGTCATGATGGTCCTCGTAGGATGCGATAGCGGGCGGCATAATGGACCGCCGGCCAGCCGGCCATTGCGGAGGCGGCGACCACTAGAGCGAGGGAAGCGACATGCCCGGACGGAGGTCGCATGCCGAAATATCGCCTTGATCAACCATCCGGTTGGCGCAAGCGGATTTCCGCGGGCGGCAGGTGCCGCTCGGTCTGCTGGCGGAACGGGTGACGGCGCGGCTGGTGCGGCTGATCTGCACGGCTATCACGGTGCTTGGATGCGTGCTGCTGCCGTTTTTGATCGAGACGCCGCTGATATCATCGAGCTTGGCGAGCGCTTCACCGGCTCGAAATTGGTTGCCGGCAACGCCGCATTCTCCTTGATGTGGGGCGTAGGCGGCATTTCCGTACCGCCTGTGACAGGAAGCGCCATGGACGTGCTGGGCGCCGGCGGCCTGCCGATCACGCTTGGCCTGCTGTGCCTGGCGCTGGCGATCGCGAGCGTCGCTGGTCGCGGGAAAGCCTGAATCCTTGGCTGAGATGCCGCGGCTATTGAATATCGGACCCGGCATGTCGATGTTGCGTCCCGAACCCTGCCTATCGGAGTATTCATGACCAAGCCCAGCACGAAGCCGGAACCCAACACGGAAGACCCGTTCCTCTGGCTGGAAGACAGGACGTCCCAGCAGTCGCTCGACTGGGTGCATGGCCAGAACGAGATCACGATTGGCGAATTGCAGGGCGATCCATCCTATCAAACCTCGTTTCAGACCGCGCTCGACCTGATGACGGCCGAAGACAACATCGCGGTCGGGGCCGCGCTCAAAGGCGACGTCTATAATTTCTGGCAGGACAAGACCAATGCGCTCGGCCTCTGGCGCCGCACGACGGTTGCTTCCTACAAGACCGAGAAGCCCGATTGGGAGACGATCATCGACTTCGACCAGCTTGCGGCGGCGGAGGGGATCAAATGGGTGTTCAGCGGCGCCAGCCGGCTTTATCCCGACTTCAATCTCAGCCTGCTCTCGATGTCGCCGGACGGCGGCGATGCCAGTGAAATGCGCGAGTTCGACATCGCCACCAAGTCGTTCGTGGAGGGCGGATTTCGCGCGCCGGCTTCGAAGTCGGGCTTTTGCTGGCTGGACAAGGACACGGTCATCGTCTCGGCTGCCTTCGAGGAGACCGACAAGACGGAGTCCGGGTATCCGCGCGTGATCAGATTGTGGAAGCGTGGCACCAGGCTGGAAGACGCGACACTGATCTTCGAGGCGCAGAAAGAGGACCTGGCCGTGGGGGCCGGCGTCGAGTTCGACGGCGAGAAGCGCCATGTCTTTCTGGCGCGAACGCTCGACTTCTTCGCATCGCACAGTTTCCTGCATCTCCCGTCAGGCGAAAACAGGCGCATTCCCTTGCCCGACGACGTCACCGATACAGCGCTTTTCAAGGACCAGATGGTGTTTGGGGTACGCACGCCGTGGACGGCGCCCGACGGCACGGCGTGCCAACCCGACGGGCTTTACTCCTTCGATTTCGCACGATGGATCGAAACAGGAGCGCTGGGGGCGATCGAAACCCTGTTCGCGCCGGCACATCGCGTCTCCATCGCCGGGCTCGCCAGAACGCAGGACCGACTGTTCATCAACCTGATGGACAATGTGCGCGGCAAGGTCGTGGTCTGCGAGCGCAACCAGGACGGCTGGTCGCTGAAACCTGTCGCTCTGCCTGAAAACGGCAATGTCGGCATCAGCCATGCCGAGCATTTCGGCTCCAGCGTCTCCTTCTCGTTCACCGATTTCCTGACGCCGAGCTCGATCATCTGGTCTGACGACAATGGCGAGACGCTTGCCACCGTGAAATCGCAGCCGGCCCGCTTCGATGCGTCGCCGCTGATTTCGGAACAGTTCGAGGCGCGCTCGAGGGACGGCACGATGATCCCTTATTTCGTCGTCCGGCGGCGCGACCAGAAAGGTCCGGTGCCGACGCTGCTTTACGGCTATGGCGGCTTCGAAGTGCCGTTGCTGCCCGGCTATGCCGGCGTGCGCGGCAGGCTGTGGCTGGAGAAGGGCAACGCCTATGTGCAGGCCTGCATCCGCGGCGGCGGCGAGTTCGGCCCAGCCTGGCATCAGGCGGCGCTCAAGGGCAACCGCCAGAACGGCTTCGACGATTTTGCAGCGGTGGCACAGGACGTCGTCGAACGCGGCATCGCCACGGCCGCTTCGCTCGGCATCCAGGGTGGTTCGAATGGCGGCTTGCTGACCGGTGTTTCCCTGACGCAGAACCCGGGTCTTTTCGGCGCCGTGATCATCGAGGTGCCGCTGCTCGACATGCTGCGCTATACCGAATTGCCGCCCGGCGCCTCCTGGATGGCCGAATATGGCGATCCCTCGAAACCGGAAGACGCCAAATGGCTTTCCGCCTACTCGCCCTACCAGCATGTCGCGGCCGGCCACGCCTATCCGCCGGTGCTGCTGACCACCTCGACCGCCGACGACCGGGTCCATCCCGGCCATGCGCGCAAGATGGCGGCCCGCCTGCAGGCGGCCGGCCACGCCAACACGCTGTTCTTCGAGGAGACCGAAGGCGGACATGGCGGCCGTGGCGACCGCCGGCCGCAGGCGGCGCAGGCGGCGATGAAATATGTGTTCCTGCAACGGGCGCTCGGCGCCAAGGCTTGAATGCGTTCCACAAGGCAGCCTAGCAAAGGGTGGTTCACCTCGACCGTCCTTTGCTCTAAGGTGCCAGCCATGGCTCTCGCGGGGATGTTGGCTGGCGCATTCGAGATCAGTGCATTGCGGGTCGCGGTGACACCGTCACCGCGCACGTTGCGCGCCGAGCTTTTGCGGCTGTGCGCTCGCATCGGCTATTCGCCGCCCGCCTTCCTCTGACGCATTCGCCCCGGCGCAGCCGGACAGAATCCAGAGGAAAGATCAAATCCATGACCTACCAGAATTATTCGCTGAAGCAGCTTCAGCAGATCGACGCCGCGCATCATCTGCATCCCTTCACCGACCACAAGGAACTGCGCGAGGCGGGTTCGCGCATCATCACCCATGCCAATGGGCCGTTCATCTACGATTCCGAAGGGACCGAAATCCTCGACGGCATGGCCGGGCTGTGGTGCGTCAACGTCGGCTATGGCCGCGACGAACTGGCCGAGGCCGCCTATGCCCAGATGAAGGAGCTGCCCTACTACAATTCCTTCTTCAAATGCTCGACGCCGACACCGGTGCTGTTGTCCAAAAAGCTGGCGGAGATCGCACCGAAGCACATCAATCGGGTGTTTTACGGCTCCTCCGGGTCGGAGGCCAACGACACGGCGCTGCGTCTGGTTCGCCATTACTGGGTGCTGGAGGGCAAGCCGGAGAAGAACCGCATCATCTCCCGCAAGATGGCATATCACGGCTCGACCGTCGCCGGCACCTCGCTCGGCGGCATGGATGCCATGCACAAGCAGCTCAACGGGGCGGTGCCCAACATCGTCCATGTGATGATGCCCTATGCCTATGAGCTGGCGCTGCCTGGCGAGAGCGATCACGATTTCGGCTTGCGCGCGGCCAAGGCGGTCGAGGACGCCATCCTCGAAGCCGGCGCCGACAGGGTCGCGGCCTTCATCGGCGAGCCGGTGATGGGAGCGGGCGGCGTGAAGATACCGCCAGTCAGCTATTGGCCGGAAGTGCAGCGCATCTGCCGCAAATACGATGTTCTGCTGATGCTGGACGAGGTTATTACCGGCTACGGCCGCACCGGCGAATGGTTTGCAGCGCAAACGCTCGGCATCGAGCCCGACACCATCACCACGGCCAAGGCGCTGACCTCGGGCTACCAGCCATTATCGGCATTGCTGGTCGGCGACCGCATCGCCTCGACGCTGATCGAAAAGGGTGGCGAGTTCAATCACGGCTACACCTATTCCGGCCACCCGGTGGCCTGTGCAGTGGCGTTGAAGAACCTGGAGATCATCGAGCGGGAAGGGCTGGTCGATCGTGTCAGGAACGACACCGGTCCTTATTTCGCAAAAGCCTTGCAGGAGCGCATCGCCGGGCACGAGCTGGTCGGCGAGGTGCGTTCGATCGGCCTGATGGGCGCGATCGAGATCGTCAAGGACAAGGCGACCAAGGAGCGGTTCCTGCCGGCGGGCAGTGCGGCGGTGAGCGTGCGCGACCACGCGATCGCCAACGGCATGATGCTGCGCGCCACCGGCGACACGATGATCCTGTCGCCGCCGCTGATCTGGACCCGCGACACGATCGACATGGCTTGCGAGCGCATCGGCAAGGCGCTGGACCTGGCGCAAGCGGATCTTCGCAAACGGTGAGCATTATGGCCGGGCGTTCCGTGATCGGGGCGCCCGGCCGTTCACGTCTCCTGTATCTGTCCGTGGCGGAGCGAGGGTTCCGGTCGTCGGCGCTATCGGCTACAACCCGCCAAGGCAGTTTGCCGAGGGGGATAACATGGCAGGACAACCGCTCAACCAGCCAGCAGAAATTCCGGCCGAGCTCGACCGCTGGAACTGGGGTGCCTTTTTCCTGAACTGGATCTGGGGCATCGGCAACAGCACCTTTATCGCGCTGCTGGCGCTGGTCCCGTTCGTCAACATCATCATGATCATCGTGCTTGGCGCGCGCGGCAGCCGCTGGGCGTGGCGGAATCGCGCCTGGCGCGACGCCGAGCAGTTCCGCAAGACACAGCGCAATTGGGCGATCGCCGGACTGATCGTGTGGATGGTCGGGATCGGCGGCTGCGCGGCGATGGTCGGCAGCATTCCCTACGTGCTGAAAGGCAGCGACGCCTACCACATGACCATGGACAGGCTGCGCGGCGATGATCGCGTGAAAGCGGCTATCGGTCACGACGTGACCGACAGGTTCTGGGTTGGCGGCCATCTCAACGTCGACGCGAACGGTGCCGGCGACGCGCAGTTCAGCATTCCGGTCCATGGCGCCACTGGCAAGGGCACCGCGTTCGCGACCGCGACCCGGACGGCTGGGACCTGGAGCCTGCGCCTGCTCGTCCTCAAGGTGGATGGGGTCGATGCGCCGATCGTACTCATCAACGAAGACCATGTTCAGATCCCCAGCGCGGCGATCGGAATATAGAAGTCGGCCGGCGACGAAATGGCTGAAATGCAAAAACCGCGCTCCATCGGGAACGCGGCTTTGCCAGATACGCATGGCGCTTCGCTACGCAAACACTTGGCGAAACTTACGGGCTCCGGTACGCGAGACCTGATCCGGAGCGCCGGGCGGATGCGATATGTCCGCCTCGTCATCCGTTTTATAGGGACATCGTTACCGCGGGGTTATCGAGAGCTTAAGCAAACCTAAATTTGGCGGGTTTCCTCTCGAAATGCGCGAAAAAACCCACATTCGACGCCAGAGGTGCCGAACGCACGTTGGAAAAGGCCTGGCGACGGCCAAAACCGGCGATGCCGGCAGCCTTTCATGATAGGAATTTTTTCTTGACAGGGTGAGTGCAGCTATGGTAGATATTTATCCATGGTTCAGATTTGCGCCGACGGCCCGCCGCACAGGCGGGTTTTTCGTTTGTTGCTTTCAACGCGTCGAACCCGTTACCCCGGATTCGTCGCCCTGCATTCGACGCCTTACGGATTGGCACCGCGCAGAAAATTTATGATCCCGGAGAAATCATCGCCTGCATGCCCTTGGGCGTTGAACAGCGCGTAGAGCTGCGCCGCCTCGGCGCCCAACGGGGTCACCGCGCCGGAATCCTGAGCGGCTTCCTGTGCGAGCTTCAGGTCCTTCAGCATCAGGGCGGCGGCAAACCCCGGCTTGTAGTCGCGGTTGGCGGGGGAGGTCGGCACCGGACCGGGCACCGGACAGTAAGTGGTCAGCGACCAGCATTGGCCCGAAGAGGTGGACGCGACGTCGAACAGCGCCTGATGCGACAGGCCGAGCTTTTCGGCCAGCACGAAGGCTTCGGCGACGCCGATCATCGAAATGCCGAGGATCATGTTGTTGCAGATCTTGGCCGCTTGTCCGGCGCCGTCGCCGCCGCAATGGACGATGCGACCGGCCATCGGCTTCAGGATCGGCTCGGCGGCGGCGAAGGCATCGTCGGACCCTCCGGCCATGAAGGTCAGCGAGCCGGCCGCCGCACCGCCGGTGCCGCCCGAAACCGGCGCATCGATCGACAGCAGGCCGTGTTTTGCTGCGATGGTATGCGCCTTGCGCGCCGATTCGACGTCGATGGTCGAGGAATCGATGAACAGCGCGCCTTTTTTGGCCTTGAGCGCAATGTCCCCATAGACCGACAGCACATGCTTGCCGGCCGGCAGCATGGTGATCACCACGTCGGCGTTCTTCACGGCGGCTGGCGCATTGGCCATGATTGTCACGCCGTGATCGCGCGCGATCGTCAAATTTTCAGGCACCAGATCGAAGCCGTGCACTTGATGCCCGGCCTTGACCAGATTGGCGGCCATCGGATTGCCCATATTGCCGAGGCCGATGAAGGCGATGGTGGTCATGGTGGTGCTCCGGGATTGGGATTAGGCGGTAGGCGGTAGGCGGTCTATTCTGGCGTAAGTCTGAGAATGAGCTGGCGAAGCATCTTGCCGATGCCTTCGGTCGATATCGGCAAGCGACCAGCTTGATCATGCATGGCAAGGCCAATGCGTTCGGCGATCTGGAGGTGTGTCTTGAACTCCTTCAGTGAGCCTTGGGCGATCCGGAGAAACTGCTGATAAGAGCCTCTGTTGTCTCGGCCATAGCCTTCGGCGATGTTTGCAGGGATAGAGGTCGCTGAACGGCGGATTTGGCTGGTCGACCCATACAATTCCTCCTTTGGCCATGCCTTGGTCAACGAATAGGCGGCGACAGCAAGATCCATCGCCTGCTGCCAAACAATAAGATCCTTGTACGACTCGATCTTGCCGGTCATCTCTCGCATACTGCCTACTGCCTACTGCCTACTGCCTTCCGATCAACGCCCGCGCGATGATGACGCGCATGATCTCGTTGGTGCCTTCGAGGATCTGGTGGACGCGCAGGTCCCGCACCAGCTTCTCGATGCCGTAGTCGTGCAGGTAGCCATAGCCGCCGAGCAGCTGCAGCGCATCGTTGGCGACGGTGAAGCCGGTGTCGGTGACGAAGCGCTTGGCCATCGCCGACCATTTTCCGGCATCCGGCGCCTTGCGGTCGAGTTTCGAGGCGGCGGCATAGAGAAACATGCGCGCCGCCTGCAATTCGGTCTCCATGTCGGCCAGCTTGAACTGCAAAGCCTGGAACTGGTTGATCTTCGAACCGAAGGCCTTGCGCTCGGCGGTGTAGGACAGCGCCTTGTCGAGCGCCGATTGCGCGCCGCCCAGCGAGCAGGCGGCGATGTTCAGCCGGCCACCGTCAAGCCCGGCCATGGCGATGCCGAAGCCGGCGCCTTCGCCCGACAAAAGGTTTTCCGCCGGCACCTTGCAATCCTCGAAGATGACCTGGCGGGTCGACTGCATGTGCCAGCCCATCTTGTGCTCGTTGGCGCCAAAGGAGAGGCCGGGCGCATCCCTGGGCACGACGATGGTGGAAATGCCCTTCGGACCTTCGGCGCCGGTGCGCGCCATGACGGCGTAGACATCGCTGTCGCCGGCGCCCGAGATGAACTGCTTGGTGCCGTTGAGCACATAGTCGCCGCCGCTCTTTACCGCGCGCGTCTTCAGCGCCGCTGCATCGGAGCCGGAGCCCGGTTCGGTCAGGCAATAGCTCGCCAGCCATTCCATCGAGGTCAGCTTGGGCAGGAAGCGCTGGCGCTGCTCGTCATTGCCGAAACGGTCGATCATCGACGCCACCATATTATGGATCGAAATGAACGACGAAAAGGCTGGGTCGGCATGCGACAGCGCCTCGAAGATCAGCACGGCGTCGAGCCGGCCGAGCGCCGAACCGCCGACATCCTCTTTGATATAGATGCCGCCGAGGCCGAGCGGCCCGGTCTCGCGGATCACATCGGCGGGGAAGTGCTTGCTGCGATCCCACTCCAGCGCGTTCGGCGCGACGCGGTCGGCGGCGAAGGCCTGCGCCATCTCCTGGATGGCGCGCTGCTCCTCGTTGAGTTCGAACTGGCTGGTGCTCGCATCGACCGCGGCGTCCATGGCGTGCTCCCTGATGTCTCCGGCCTGCTGGCCTGTCGTTTTTGGCTTTGCGCGCGCACCAATCTAGACCAATGATGCCGCCGCGCAACCCGACGCTCCGCGGAGCGGCTGTGTATCAATGCTTGTCCGGAGCGAGATGTGACGACAAAGTTCGATGAACTGTTGGGACGGTTCCACGCCTATCTCGCTTCCGTGGACGATGCCCTGGTGCGCGACGCCGTGGCGCGCATCGATTGGGACATGCCGGCCCGCGTGCTCGTGCCGCGTCCGCTCGGCTGCCTGCATCACCTCGATCGCGCAGCGGAATTGGCGCCGGCGCAAGCCAAGCCGCTGGTGCAACTGCTGGCGAAACAGCGCAACGATTTCCGCTGGGGACAGACCTATGGCGAGGCGGATTTCGGCAAGGCATTCCTCGACAATTACGGCTGGCTGGAAGTGTTCGGCACGCGCGGCCATTTTGCCAACGACGAAGTCGCCGCCGGCCTGCTGATCCTCGGGCCCGAAATCGTCTATCCCGATCATCATCATGTCGCCGAGGAGATCTACATTCCTTTGACCGGCGGGACGGAATGGCGGATGGGCGAGGGCGATTTTCGCAAGCGCGAGGCCGGCGAGGTCGTGCATCATGCCTCGAACGTCGATCACGCCATGCGCACGGCCAACGAGCCGCTGCTGGCGCTCTATATCTGGCGCGGCGGGCCGCTGGCGCAGAAATCCGATATCGCCGCAACCATGGCGCAGGGCAGGGGCTGAGCCATGGCCAAAGCCATCATGCTGCAAGGCACGGGTTCGGATGTCGGCAAGACCGTGCTGGTCGCCGGCCTCTGCCGCGCCGCCAGGAACCGCGGGCTGAAGGTGCGGCCGTTCAAGCCGCAGAACATGTCGAACAATGCCGCCGTCGCCGATATCCCCGGCGACAACAACCATGGCGGCGGTGAGATCGGCCGTGCGCAATGGCTGCAGGCGATCGCTTGCGGCGTCGCGCCATCGGTCCACATGAATCCGGTGCTGCTCAAGCCGCAGACGGATGTCGGCGCGCAGGTCATCGTGCAGGGCAAGGTTTTCGGCGAGGCGCGGGCGCGCGACTACCAGGGGCTCAAGGGCCAACTGATGGACGCCGTGCTGGACTCCTGGGGCAAGGTCGGCGAGGGCGCCGATCTGGTCATCGTCGAGGGCGCCGGCTCGCCGGCCGAAATCAACCTCCGCAGCCGCGACATCGCCAATATGGGCTTTGCCACGCGTGCCGACGTGCCGGTGGTGCTGGTCGGCGACATCGATCGCGGCGGCGTCATCGCCTCGGTCGCCGGCACCCATCTGATCCTGCCGGAAGAGGACCGGCGCATGATCGTCGGCTATCTCATCAACAAGTTCCGCGGCGACGTCTCGCTGTTCGATGACGGGCTGAAGTCGATCGAACGATTCACCGGCTGGCGCTGTTTTGGCGTCGTGCCATGGCTGAAGGCGGCGGCGCGGCTGCCGTCGGAGGATTCCGTCGTGCTGGAGCGGCTTGCGTCCGGCGAGGCGCGCGCGCTGAAGGTGGCGGTGCCGATGCTTGGCCGCATCGCCAATTTCGACGATCTCGACCCGCTCAAGGCCGAGCCGCAGGTAGAAGTGGTGTTCGTGCCGCCCGGAAGACCGTTGCCGGCCGATGCCGGACTGGTGGTCATCCCGGGCTCCAAGTCGACCATCGGCGACCTCCTGAAGTTCCGCGAGAACGGCTGGGACCGCGATCTGCTGGCCCACCGCAAACGCGGCGGCCATGTCGTCGGCATTTGCGGCGGCTTCCAGATGCTTGGCCGCGTCGTGCGCGACCCCGATGGGATCGAAGGCAGCGTCACCGAAGCCGAAGGGCTCGGCCTGCTCGACATCGAAACGGTGATGGAACCGGAGAAGACGGTACGCAATGTCGGCGCCCGCTCGGTTCAATTCGACTTGCCGCTCGAAGGTTACGAGATCCATCTCGGCCGCACCACCGGACCGGATACGCTGCGGCCATCGGCGATCATCAATGGCGTCGATGACGGTGCTGTATCAGCCGATGGCAAGGTGTGGGGCACTTACATGCATGGGCTGTTTGGCGCCGACGCCTTTCGCGGCAAATTCCTCGAAAGCCTCGGTGTCAGGGGCGGCGGCATCGACTACCGGGCCGAAGTCGAGCGGGCGCTGGACGAGGTCGCGGCCGAGTTGGAGACCCACCTCGACTGCGACGCGATTTTTGCGCTGGCCAGGTAATTTCGCGGCGCGATCAGCAGGAATCGCTTCGTCATCCTATGGCGGAGCAAGGAGCGAAGCGACGCGGCGCAGACCATAGGATCCATGCCGTTACTTCGAAGCGCTGCTTCAGTGCGGAATTCTGCTCCGCTGCACTCTTTGGCCAAGGTTGCGGCATGGATCCGCGGATCTGCGCCGCGTCGCTAACGCTCCTTGTTCCGCCCGTGGATGACGAAGTGATGGACGTTTCCGCCAATCGCCGAGGCACGCCTTCGGCCAGTAGGTCTATCAAACCCCTTCACCAGAATCAAAAGCGCCCGGCCTTTGACCGGGCGCTCATGGTCCCCACTTCAAGGGATACGTGTCAGGCGCCGCGCAACAAGCAGCCGCCGGCTAGCACGATGAAGGCAACAACAACGATCCACACCGATGCGATTGGAATGAACGCAAGAATGCCAAGCGCGGCGAGAATGCCGATGATGGCGATAACTACGGAGATGATAAAAACGATCTGGGTAGGCGCGCTAAGGTTCATATTTGGCTCCTCCAACATGATTCGACAGCCGCATTCTATCAGGCGTGTGATCACACACCAATCAGGGCTCGCAACGGGTTCGCCGGGTCGGCCAGGAGCTTCACCGCCAGCGCCAGGCAGACGACCACCAGCAGCGGCTTGATCAGTTTTGCGCCGATGCGCATGGCGAGGCCGGCGCCGACGCGGGCGCCGAGGAACTGGGCAACCCCCATCATCAGGCCGATCTTCCAGTAGACGACGCCGAAGGCCGCGAAGACGACGAAGCCGCCGATATTGGAAGCGAAGTTGAGCAGTTTGGTGTGCGCCGTCGCCTTGAGTACGCCGTAGCCGGCAAGCGCGACGAAGGCCAGCATGTAGAAGGAACCGGCGCCTGGTCCGAACAATCCATCGTAGAAGCCGATGGCAGGCACCAGGGTCAGCCCGAACAGGAATGGCGACAGGCGCTCGGCGCGATCGACATCGTTCATGTTGGGCTTGAACGCGAAGTAGAGCGCGATGGCGATCAGCACGATGGGCAGGACCGCGCGCAGAATGTCACCCGGCACGATCGTCGCCAGCAAGGCGCCGATGGCACTGCCGATAACGGCCAGAAGCGCCGACGGCAATTGCCGGCGCAGGTCGACATGGCCCTTGGACGCATAGTGGATGGTCGCCGAGCCCGAGCCGAACATGCCTTGCAATTTGTTGGTGGCGAGCGCCTGGACCGGCGTGAAACCTGCAAGCAGCAGCGCCGGCACGGTGATCAGCCCGCCACCGCCCGCGATCGAGTCGACAAAACCCGCTGCAAAGGCGGCGACGGCGAGCATGACGACGGTCTGTGTGGCGAGGTCGAACATCGGATCGATGGGGCATTCAGGTGTCAGGAGGGTTGGACGGGTTCGACCACGACAGCCCGGTTTGCGCAAGGCTGATTCCGCGCTACCTCTATTGCAGAAGAATCGGAAGGGGCTCTCTGATGGCATTCGCATTGCTGGACCAGATACGATCCATCTTCGATGGCGACCCGGGTGTGCGCAAGGTCGCGGATGATCCCGTTCTGTCCGCGGAACTTCTGATGCTGTTTCGCATGATCCTGGCCGACGGCTCGGTCAGCGAGAGCGAGATGATAGCCTTCCGGCGTATCTGCAAGGACGCCTTCGGCATTGCGGAAACCAGCATCGACAGCGTCATCGAATATCTCAACGAGTTCGGCTACGAGACCAATGGCTCGCAGGCCGTGGCGCTGTTCCGCGATCTCGATATCGAGCGGCGCAAGCAATTGGCCCGCCACATGGCCGAAATCGCCAAGGCGGATTCGCAGCTAGCCGAGAGCGAGGTGCGCCTGCTGCGCCGCACGCTCGATCTGCTCGACATCAGCCCGGTCGATGTCGTGAAGCCGCAAGGGTGAGCCTGTCCGGGATGGTGATCGTCCACCATCCCAGTGTGGCCTTGAAGGGTCGCCTCCGCTGTCCGATGATCCCAGGGGCAAAGGCCTCCGACGCGGGCCTGCTGCGCACACCTGGGATGCCCCTGTGACAGATTAGATACACCCGCTGCCCAATGCGTAGGCATGTGAATTCAAGACGCGGCGCAGGGCCCTCGCTGATTTGCCCATAAACAAGTGATTCAACCTGTATGTGCTTACGGGTTGATTCAACCGTGGGTAGTCGGGGGCTCCACAATGCTGAAGGTCTCTTTTTCCAAAATCGGTGAGCATGCGCCCAAGGGGCGGGCGGATTGCGAAGGTTGAGAGCCGGAAGGCGGGCTCGTGCAGGGTCCAGCGGGCCTTGTCCCTCTCAGCTTCGACAGTGTCGCTCGGCGCGGCAATGGTCGTGATGCCCGCTCTCCTCCCCGGTTTTCTGGCCGGCCAGGGGCAGGCTTTGGCGGCATGCGCGCCGGCCGCGACAGCCGGCAACGACGTGATCGTTTGCGATCCATTGGCAGACGTTGTGGACAGGCCGGTGACGGCACGATCAACTTTGGCGACAGCCACAAGCTCGGCGGGACCCTCGGCCTCAGGGTCAAATGGTGACGGCGGGAGCCTAACACCAGCCTCGGCGCTTATTTGCCCATAAACAAGCATATCCGCGTATTTGTTCCTAGCTAGATGAGTCGTGCATAGATCATTTGTCAGACAATACTGGAATCACCTAATGCAAATTTGCAAGAATATTGTGCTGCGCGGCGGGCGGATGACCAAGGTGGGCGGCGAGGTCGCCAGTTATGCGCCGAGTTTCGGAGGCTTGATCTCAGCCATCTCGTCATCGGCCTCCAGGGGGGTGATCGGTGCGGCGCTGCTGGCCGCTCCGGTGCTGTTGCCGCAAGGGATGTCGGGAGGAGGGCAGGCCTGGGCGGCGGACGAATGCGGTGCCGAGGCCGTAGGCGCGGATACGATAAACTGCGCCGGCGCCGCCTATCCAACCGGTATTACTTACACGAATTCCGACGGCTTGACCCTGAATCTCAACAATCCGGTGATGGGCGTAGGGGCTGTAGCGACGCCTGCCGTGCGACTGCTGTCGTCCGGCTCCAACACCAGCACGATAACCGTGGAAGCCGTCAGCGTCGGCGCCATCACGGCGACTGGGGTTGGGCAACACGGTATCTTCGTGGATAATCTGGGAACCGCGGGCGATGCCGTCGCCACGATGGACGCCGGCACGATCAGTGTTTCCTATGGCGATCCCAACGTCGCGTCGGGTGGCGAGGAGAACGGCATCTTCGCGGTGGTTGGCAACGCGACATTTTCGGGCAATTCGACAAGTTCTGGCGACGCTTTGGCAACCTTGAACGGCGGCTCCATATTCACAGCCGCATTCAAGGGCAATGGCCTTGCTGCCAGAAACGCCGGAATGGGCGATGCCATAGCGACCATGACCGGCGGCACGATCACCACCGTCGGGATAAATGCCTACGGTATCTATAGCTATGTCAGCAATCCGGCTGGAATCGGAACGGCAAGCGTCTTTATGGAAGGCGGCGCGATCACCACCTCCCAAACCCAGGCTTTTGGCCTCAGGGCAGTGAATGACGGCCTAGGCGATGCTGAGATACATATAACCGCCGGGACGATCACTACGACGGGCAATTTTGGCTTTGGCGCATACGCCACCGTCAACAATACGAGCAGCGCGGCGGACGCCGCAATCACGATGGACGGCGGCACGATCACCACGACGGCCATTGCCGCCAAAGGCCTCGCCATTCAAAACAACGGTACTGGTGACAGCCAGGTGACGATAACGGGTGGAAGCGTTTCCACTGCCGGCGGTCAGGCCTATGGCGTCGACGTCAATGGGAACAACTTTTCCGGATCGGGGTCGGTCGGCTTCACCATGACAGGCGGAAGCGTGGCTACAACCGGGGACGGCGGTCTTGGCGTGTTCGCTCGCACCATTGGCCTCGGTGACGTAAACACCTTCATTAGCGGTGGAAGCATATCGACCACAGGCGCGGGCGCAACGGCTCTTTGGAGCATGATCAACAACACGGCCAGCACCGCGACGGCTTCGGCGACGATGGCCGGTGGGACGATCAGCACGACCGGGATCGGTTCCTTGGGCATGTACAGCCTCACCAATGGGCTTGGCGATGCCGTGGCAACCATGACCGACGGCGCCATCACCACGACAGGCAATTCCAGCTATGGCATCCTTGCGCAGATCAACAACACGGCCAGTTCCGCGACGGTTTCGGCGACCATGAGCGGTGGGACGATCGGCACGACCGGGATCGCTTCCCTGGGCATGTACAGCCTCACCACTGGGCTTGGCGATGCCGTGGCAACCATGACCGACGGTGCCATCACCACGACGGGCGATTCCAGCTATGGCATCCTTGCGCAGATCAGCAACACGGCCAGTTCCGCGACGGTTTCGGCGACCATGAGCGGTGGGACGATAGGCACGACCGGGATCGGTTCCCTGGGCATGTACAGCCTCACCAATGGGCTTGGCGATGCCGTGGCAACCATGACCGACGGAGCCATCACCACGACGGGCGATTTCAGCTATGGCATCCTTGCGCAGATCAGCAACTCAGCCAGTACGGCGACAGCCACTGCGACCATGGGCGGCGGTACGGTCAGTACATCAGGGGCCTCCGCGTCAGGCGTTGGGAGCTATACGGCCGGTTCTGGCCTGGCTTCGCTGCAGATGAGCGCCGGCACCGTGATGGTGACGGGCGCGAATGCGGATGGTCTCTGGGTGGAGAGCGTCGGCGGCACCTATGATGTGGACGTGACCGGCGGATCCGTGACGTCAGGCTCGGGCGTTGCGGCCGGCATCCATACGATAGCAGCCGGCGGCGGCACCGTCGATGTCGGCGCGGCGGCAATCATCGATGGTTCCGCCTCCGGAATCGCGATCCGCGATGGCGACCTCAACAAGGATGGCGTCGACGAGATCGGTGGCAACACGGTGGTCACCACGGCGGGCACCCTGACGGGAGACTCCATCCTCGGTCTCGGCGACGACGTCTACAACTTGACCGGGGGCTCGCAGGTTGGTTTCATCTACGGCGACGACGCGGTTGCGTCAGCCAATGATGGCGACGATACGTTCAACTGGTCGGGCGGGACGTTGACAGGCGGTTTCAATGGCCAGAACGGGTCGGACACGGCCCTCATCACCACCTCGAACTATGACGGTTCGCAAGTGCTCGACGGTGGCGACGACGTCGCCACCGCCGATGGCTGGATCGACAAGCTGACGCTCGACGGGCTCACCGTTTCGGCCAACGGCGCCAACATCATCAATTGGGAGACGGTCACCGTCGATGGCGGACAGTTGACCATCCTCGACGGCGCGCTCACCGTCGGCTCGGATCCGGGCCAAGGCCTGTTCCTGACCGGTGGCGGCAATCTCGAGGCCCTGGACGCGCTGCTGCTGACCGGCAATCTCGACATCGATGCCAGCTCGGCCTTCATCGGCACCGGGGGCGGCGCCGGCGTTTATACGGTGACCGGCGACGTCACCAATGCCGGCATCATCACCACGCAGGACGGCGTGGTGGGCGATGTCTTCACTGTCGGCGGCAACTATATCGGCCAGGGTGGCCAGTTGCTCATCGATACCTATCTCGGCTCGGACGGATCCGCGTCCGATCTCCTGGTCGTCAATGGCGACACCTCGGGCGCGACCAGCCTGTTTGTCGCCAATGCGGGCGGTCCCGGCGCGGTGACGGTGGGCAACGGCATCCTGGTCGTGCAGGTCGATGGCGCCTCGAACGGCACCTTCACCCTTGGCGGGCCGGCGATCGCCGGCGCGTTCGAATACCGACTGTTCAAGAACGGCGTTACCGATCCAACCGACGGCGATTGGTATCTCCGCACCACATACTCGTCATCGACGCCGACCTATGAGGCCTATCCGCAAGTGCTGCTGGAGTTGAACGGGTTGCCGACCCTGCAGCAGCGCGTCGGCAATCGCTATTGGAACGAACCTGCGCCAGTTCCTGATACCGTGTTCTGCAAGGATGCTTCAAAAGACTTCAAGTGCACGGTGACCGATGACCAGGCGGACTATTATGCCGACGGCAAGGCCACCATCGAACAGAATGCAATCTGGGCGCGCATCGAAGGTGCCCACGGCCACGTCGAATCGGACCGGTCGACGACCGATGCCCAGTATGATTTCGATCTGTGGAAGCTGCAGGCCGGGGTCGACGGGCTTCTTGCCGAGACCGACAGCGGCAAGCTGATCGGCGGCATCAACGTGCACTACGGCCAGGCCTCGGCCGATACCTTCTCTCCCAATGGCAATGGCGACATATCCAGCAAAGGCTATGGCGTGGGAGCGACGCTGACCTGGTATGGCGAGAACGGCTTCTATGTCGACGGCCAGGGCCAGTTCAGCTGGTATGACAGCGACCTCGGCTCGGATGAGCTCGGCTCGCTCGTGAAGGGCAACAACGCCACCGGCTATGCGCTGTCGCTGGAGGCCGGCAAGCGGATCCAGCTGCACGACGGCTGGTCGCTCACGCCGCAGGCGCAGCTGGTCTACTCCTCGGTCGACTTCGACAGCTTCATCGGCCCGAGCGGCGAGACGGTGTCGCTCGACGATGGCGACAGCCTGAAAGGAAGGCTCGGCATCTCGGCGGACCACGAGCGTTCCTGGAAAGATGGCGACGGCAAGCTGCGCCGCACCCATGTCTATGGCATCGCCAACGTCTATCACGAGTTCCTCGACGGGACCGCGGTGTCGGTGTCGGGCACCAACCTGGCCAACGAGGCCAATGCCTGGACCGGAGAGCTCGGCGTCGGCGGTTCCTACAACTGGAACGACGACAAGTACTCCGTCTATGGCGAGCTCGATGCCTCGACCAGCCTCGACAACTTTGGCGACAGCCACAAGCTCGGCGGAACCCTCGGCCTCAGGGTCAAATGGTGACGGCGGGCTTCTCGAGTGCTCGAGTCATAAGCGGCGGAATGCCGGAAATAGTGAAGTATGCGGCGACAGAAGATACGCGTCGAACCGAGCGGACGCGGCACGTCAGCAATCGCATTGAGATATGAATCAGATGAAGTTGAATGCACCAACCGTTCCTATCTTTGTATTCTCGCTTGTACTCGCACTCATCGGACTGGCACCACTAGTGGGTGTCACACTGCCGATCCTAGGCGCCAATGCAGCATGGTGCCTTCTCGGCGCATACGCGGTACTTGCAGGCGGCGTTCTGTTCAGAGGTCTCTAGGCCAGGCGCGGCTGCGTCGTGATGGTTAAACTGCACGTTCTGCCAGTTGTGCCGACGTTTGGCGGCACATCCCGTCTGTTGCGGAAGGCCAGGCCAAATGGATCGATAATGATACGAGTGTGGGGAATTTCTGCTCTGTTTGCGTTGATGGCTACAGGTTCAGCGCTTGCGGTTGAGCCGAGCACGTTGAACGAGGTCTATGACGACTGGACCGTAAGCTGTCAGTACAATCAAAGTACAAATAAGCGCGTGTGCCAGGCCTCGCAGGAGCTTCAGCAGCAGAAAAGCCGTCAACGCGTGCTTTTGATATCCTTTGGGCCCGCCGATGATGCCAGTGCTCACATGACCATCGTCGCGCCATTTGGCCTTCTATTGGCGGAAGGTTTGGATGTTAAGCTTGATGAGCAGCAATTGATACGCGGTTCGTTCCGAACCTGCCTGCCAGCTGGCTGCATTGTGGAACTGGATCTCCCGGAAACGGCGCTCACGACCCTTTTGTCTGCCGAAAAGGCGACAGTACAAGGGGTTGCGGTCGGCGACCAAGCCTTCCGGACGGAAGTCTCACTCAAAGGCCTCGCCACATCGCTGAAGCGTTTGTCCGACCTTGTGTCAAAATGATTGGCGACAGCGGCATGGCGTGAGCAACAGGCTATTCGTCCGATCACATCGGCCGTCTCCTGCTTTTGCCACTGTAATTAAGACAAAATGGAGGGCCTGGAATGGAGATGACCGCTGCTTTTCGCAGTACGCCGTTTTTCCATTTGGCTCGTGCTTCTCACTTTCTCGGTTTGCCCCGATTTTGGTTGGTAAACGTTTGATCAATCTCTTTCGAGGGCGAAACTGATGGCGAAAAGAACCATGGACCGACGCTCATTCCTGCTCTGCTGCTCTGTTGCTTTGCTGAATGGATGCGCGTCGTCATCAACCGAAGACGTCATATCCATTCCCGTGCCGGCCGAGCGCTTCGCTACAGAACCCTACCCGGTTTGGCCAGTGGATCGCAGCAAATTCCGCAGGCAGTTTCGGCCTGAAAAACTGTCCATGGTGGTTCACGAGCAGATCGGGACGATCATCGTCGACACGAAGGCGAAGCAACTATTCTACGTCACCGGCCCCAATACCGTCTTGCGTTACGGCGTTGCGGTCGGCCGCTCGGGCTATAGCTGGAAGGGCAAAGCGCAAGTCGGACGTAAAGCGAAATGGCCGGCATGGTATCCTACCGATGATATGCATGCCCAAACGCCTGATCTGCCGAAACGCATTGCTCCTGGACCGGTCAACCCGCTCGGATCACGGGCGCTCTATCTTTTTGCAGGTGGCAGAGACACGCTCTACCGCATTCACGGCACCGACGAGCCTTGGACTATTGGAACGGAAGCCTCTTCCGGCTGCATCCGCATGATAAATGAGGATATTATTGAGCTTTTTGACAAAGTGGAAGTCGGCACTGCGGTAATTGTTATTTAGGAAGCGATTATGAACCAAGTCCCTTTGGGGATTCCGATAGTGGGATCTTTTTTGTTTTGAGTCTTGGATGAAAATCTGATAGAGTGAAATTGGGTTTGACAATGTAGCCATTCGGTTACGCGGGCAAGATATTATCGGCGAACGTAGTAATGAAGTAGACATTCGTCGTGAGGAAAGTTCTTTCCCGCGTGCTGCGATAGTGCTTCTCAAAGCTACTTTCGGCACGATTGGTTCCTTGTGCGGCGGATATGAAATTCGATCATGGAAGGCACGATGGGGTTAACAACGGGATTCGGAGCCGGAATCAGTCGACTATCCTCCGATACGATTCGCGTGGTTCGTGATGTTCTAAAGAAGAAGAGTTTAACCCAGGTTGCGCTAGACTTGGGAATTTCGCAGCCGGCAGTTACCTTCCACATAAAGAAATTCGAAAAGCTCTCCAACAGGCGCATAATAGAGCGTGTGGGAAACGATATGATCGTCGCCGCGGATGCGGCATCTATTGTCGAACTGTTCGATGAGATAATAAGGCTGGAATCTGAGCTGGGTAGCATAGCTGTCCACCCGGATACACGCAAGACACTTGGAATTTCCTCGGAGTTATTCTCCACTTACACTGCCCATCGGTTGCGAGCCTTGGACTTGGTGAAGCGCTTCCGTGTTTCTGTAGACAGCGCTGCTGCGCTGTCGGAAAGATATGCTAGTGCTGAATTGTCGGCGGTTTTCAGACCTCTTGGCCAAAACGAATCGGCGCCGGAGCTTACGATTGAGCTTCCGATGCATTGGGTCGGCGCAGGGGGAAATCGCACCGACGGGCGAGCACCGCCGTTACCAATAATTCTTGAACCCAAGAGTTCAGGAAATTTGGGCGCGACCATTCGATACCTAGATGAATACGTCAATGACTATCAGGTAGTAGCGGAGGTCACCGGCGAGTCACTCAAGTTCCTCGTAGAGCAGGGCGTCGGCTATGCAATGTTGCTCGACGCGAGATTCAAGTCGATGGGTATCACCCGAACTGTGGTGCCGGAGGCACTGCGGAAGCCGTTCAAGACCCGGTTTGCCTTGTTCTACAACAAAAGGCGAATTAGCTTAAGAGAGGCTACGAATGTATTTGAGGGATTTGCAGAGTTCTTTCTGGCTGCATGAATTTACCGCAGCGACTAGTAGGAGGGAGGGTTCGTCAAACATGTCTTTGATGGCTGGGCGGTTACAGCGCTGTTGCTTGGGACAGTCTCGGACCGTCGGGTGTCATGGGTCCGCCTGAAGCAAGACCGAACTTTCACGGATTGTCGGCCTGTCGTCATCCCACCGGCATGACGAATTCGCTTCGTGAATTGGCCGTTCACCCTTGCTCCTGCATCCGTCGTGCGATTGCCCGGTGCAGGTCGGGAGCGGCGTTGACCAGCGCCTTGGCTGCCTCGGACCGCGGGTGATCGAGCACCTCGTTCGTCTTGCCGCGCTCGACGATCTTGCCGTCATGCATGACCAGCACCTCGTCAGTAATAGCGCGGGCGACGGTCAGGTCATGGGTGATGAAGAGGTAGGCGATACCGAGCTTCTGGTTGAGCTCGGCGAACAGGTCGAGGATCTGGGCGCGGATCGAGACGTCGAGCGCCGAGACCGGCTCGTCGGCGACGACCAGCTTGGGGCGGGTGATGATGGCGCGGGCGATCGACAGTCGCTGGCGCTGGCCGCCTGAAAACTCATGCGGGTATTTGTCCATGTCGCGCTGGTCGAGGCCGACTTCGTGCAGCGCATGCGCCACCATCTCGCGGCGTTCGGCGCGCGTAGGCTTCCTGTCCAGCACATGCAGGGGCTCGGCGATCAGTTTTTCGACCTTCTGGCGTGGGTCGAAGGAGCCGTAGGGATCCTGGAAGACAGGCTGCATGTCGCGCCTGGCCGGCTTCAGCTCCGCTTCGCTCTTGCCGGTGACGGTTTCGCCGCGAAAGCGGATCGTGCCCGAACTTGGCCGGTCCAGCGCCAGGATCATGCGGGCGAGGGTCGACTTGCCGCAACCGGAGCGGCCGACCAGCGCCACCGATTGGCCCGGCGCCATCGACAGGGAGACGTCGTCGACGGCGCGGATATCAGGCGCGCGCCTGAACAGGGATGTGCGCCGGCCGGCATAGTCGCGGGTCACGCGGTCAACTTCAAGCAAGGGTTGGCCTGTCCCGGCGCCATGCGGCCTGGGGCGTGCCGGCACATGCATCGAGGCCTGCGCCAATTGGCGCGTGTAGGGGTGGAGCTGTTCGGACAGAGTGCGCGCTGTGTCGCCGGCCTCCATCACTTCGCCGTGGCGCAGGATGGTGATGCGGTCGGCCATCTCGGTCACGACAGCGAGATCGTGAGAGATCAACAGAAGGCCCATGCGGCTCTCCGCGACCAGATCGCGCAGGAGGTCGAGGATCTGCGCCTGCAGCACCACGTCGAGCGCCGTCGTCGGCTCGTCGGCAATCAGCAGCTTCGGCTTCAGCGCGCAGGCGATGGCGATAACGACGCGCTGGCGCTGGCCGCCGGACAATTCGTGCGGATAGCGCGACAGCGGGAATTTTGCCGAGGGCAGGCCGACGCGGTCGAGCATTTTTCGCGCCCGCTGCTCGGCATCGGCACGGCTGGCCCTGGTGTGCCAGCGTATGCCCTCGGCCACCTGCTCGCCGATGGTCTTGACCGGATTGAGGGCTGTCATCGGCTCCTGGAACACCATGCCGATGTCGTCGCCGCGCAGCGCGCACATCTGGTCCTCACTTGCGGCCAGGATGTCGATGCCGTCGAACGAGACGCGACCGGTGGCGCGCGCGGCATGGGGCAGAAGCCGCATCATCGTCAGCGCGGTCATCGACTTGCCGGAGCCGGATTCGCCAACCAGCCCCACCACCTCGCCCGGCGCTACCGAAAGCTCCATGTTCTTCAGGATCTGCGTGTCGCCGATGGTCAGCGACAGGTTGTCGACGTCCAGCAGGCTCATCGCTGCCGCCGTGATTTCGGGTCGAGGATGTCGGCGATGCCGTCACCGAGCAGATTGAGCCCGAGCACGGTGACGACGATCGCCATGCCGGGAAAGATCGCCATCCACGGCGCCACCACCATGCGGGTCTGCGCGTCGAACAGCATGCGGCCCCAGCTCGGCATTGGCGGCTGGGCGCCGAGGCCCAGATAGGAAAGCCCGGCTTCGGCCAGTATGCCCAGCGCGAACTGGATGGTGCCTTGCACCAGGAGCAGCGTGGCGATGTTGGGCAGCACATGTTCGATCGATATCTGCGTGCTGCTCTTGCCGGCGGCGCGCGCGGCAAGAATGAACTCGCGTGGCCAGATCGCCAGCGCGCCGGCGCGGGCGACGCGCGCGAACACGGGAATGTTGAAGATGCCGATGGCGATGATGGCGTTGACCGCGCCGGGTCCGAAGATGGCGGTGATCATGATGGCCGACAGCAAAGCAGGGAAGGCGAAGACGAGATCGTTGACGCGCATCAGCGCCTCGTCGGCGAAGCCGCCTCGCGCCGCGGCAAGGGCGCCGAGCGGTACGCCGACGCCCATGCCGATGCCGACAGCGACCAGCGCCACGGCGATCGAATTGCGGGCACCGACCATGACCATCGACAGGATGTCGCGGCCGAAATGGTCGGTGCCGAACCAGTGCGCCAGCGAGGGGCCTTGCGTCTTGTCCGATATCACCAGCCTGCCGACGTCGTACGGCGTCCAGATGTAAGACAGGATAGCCATCGCCAGGATCAGCATGGTGATGACGAAACCGGCGACGAAAGCGGTGTTCCTGAACGCCTTGGCCAGGATGCTGCCGAACGTCTCCTCGGGGATGTCGATATGCAGCGTCATTGCCGGGTCCTCAGGCGCGGATCGACGACCGCATAGGAGAGGTCGACGATCAGGTTGACGGCAATGACGGCGGCGACCAGCAGCATGACGACGCTTTCGACGACGATCAGGTCGCGCTGGGTGATCGCCTGGAACACCAGCCGGCCGAGGCCGGGCAGGTAGAAGACATTCTCGATGATGATGGTGCCGGCAAGCAGGAAGGCGAATTGCAGGCCGAGTATGGTCAGCACCGGGATCATGGCGTTGCGCAGTGCGTGCCGCCACAACACGGCGCGATAGGGCAGGCCCTTGGCGCGGGCGGTGCGGATATAGTCCTCGTTCAGCACTTCGATCAGGGCCGAGCGGGTGACGCGGGCCAGGATGGCGGCCTGCGGCAAGGCAAGCGCTACCGCCGGCAGCATCAGCGATTTCGTTGCCTGCCAGATGCCTGCGCTCCAGCCGGGGAAGCCGCCGGCCGGGACCAGCCGCAGCCAGACGGCGAAGACATAGATCAGCATCAGCGCGAACCAGAAATTGGGAACGGCGACGCCAAGCTGAGCGGCGCCCATCGCCACCGTGTCGCCGGCCCGTCCGCGCCGGCTGGCGGAAAACAGGCCGACGGGAATGGCGATGATGGTGGAGAGCGCCAGCGCAATCAGCGCCAGCGGAAGCGAGACGCCAAGCCGTTCACGCACGAGATCGATGACCGGCACCGAATAGGTGTAGGAACGGCCGAAATCGAGGCTGAGCAGGCCGCCAGCCCAACTTAGATATCGCAAGGCAAGCGGCGCGTTGAGGCCCATCTGATTGCGCAGCAACTCGACCTGGTCGGCGCTGGCGTTCATGCCCAGCATCAGCCGCGCCGGGTCACCAGGCAGGATCTCCAGCACTGCGAAAACCACCATGGAGGCCACCACCAGCGTGGCGGCGGCGATGGCGAGGCGGTTTAGGAGATAGGCGGTCATGGGAGGTGGGGGGACGCTGCGTCGCCTAAGGCAAACAGCCAGCGACGGTATAGCCCTACGGCGCCCCCCTCTGTCCTGCCCGGTCCACCCTCCGCAGCAGCTGCGCTGCAGCTGCGGAGGACGGGCAGGGCAGAGGGGGGCGCGAAGGAACGCAAGCGTCGCCTTTTGGCCAACAGCCTCACTCGCTCCACTTCACCTTGGTCAGGTCGTTGGCCTGGATCGGCGCGTTTTCCCACAGCCCTTGCAGCTTGGCGTCCCAGACGCCGACCTTGGGGAGTTCGTAGAGAAAGCCGACCACGGCGTCGTCGGCCAGGATCTTCTGCGCCTCTCCCAGCAGTTCCTTGCGCTTGGCTTCGTCGGAGGTGACGTTGAGGTTGGAAATCAGCTTGTCGAACGCCGGATTGTCGTAGTTGAAATAATAGTCCTTGCGCGAATAGATATCGATGTCGTTGGGCTCGGTGTGCGAAACGATGGTCAGGTCGTAGTCCTTCTTGGTGAACACCTGGTCCAGCCACTGCGCCCATTCGACCGGGATGATCTCGAGATTGATGCCGACGTCGCGAAGCTGCGAGGCGATGATTTCGCCGCCGAGCCTGGCATAGGTGGGTGGCGGCAGTTTCAGCGTCGCCTTAAAGCCGTTCTCCAGGCCTGCTTCCTTCAACAGTTCCTTGGCCTTCTCCACATTGTGCGGGTAGAGGCCGGTGAGGTCGACATAGTCCTTGTTGGCCGGCGACATGTGCGAGCCGATCGGCTGGCCGAGGCCCGCCGAGGCGCCGTCGATGATCGCCTTTCGGTCGAGCGCGTAGGAGATCGCCTGCCGCACCTGCAACTTGTCGAAAGGCGGCTTCTTGTTGTTGATCGACAGGATTGTCTCGCCTTCGGTCGAGCCGATCACCACCTTGAAGCGCGGATCGTCCTTTACCTGCGCGACGCTGTCGGCATCGAAGAACGGAAAAGCCTGAATGTCACCGGAGAGCAGCGCCGGCATGTAGGCCGCCGCATCCGGAACGATGCGGAACTCGACCTTGTCGAGGAACGCCGGCGTGCCCCAGTAATGGTCGGATTTCACCAGGGTGATCGATGATCCCTTGGCCCAGCTCTGGAACTTGAACGGACCGGTGCCGACCGGTTTCTCCTTGTTGGCGTCGGCCGATTCGGGCGCCACGATCACCGCGTCGCCCCAGCCCATATTGTAGAGGAAGGACCCTTGCGGGTTCTTCAGCGTGACCTTGACCGTCGCCGGATCGACGACGTCGACCTTGTCGATGGCCGCGAACAGCGCCTTTTGCGCATTGACCGAATTGTCGGCGCGGGCGCGGTCGAGCGAGAACTTCACGTCGTTGGCGTCGAAATCGCTGCCATCGTGGAATTTCACGCCGCTGTGCAGCTTGAAAGTGTAGACCTTGCCGTCATCGGAAATGGTCCAGCTTTCGGCCAAATCCGGCAGCACCTCGCCGTTCGGGCCGATCCGGGTCAGGCCTTCGAACACGTTAGCGTAGAGAACCTCATCGATTGCCGCGGCGGCACCGGCGGTTGGATCGAGGTGCGGCGGCTCGAGCGGAATGCCGATGACCAGGTCGGTTCGCGCGGCAAAGGCCGACGTTCCCAAGGCCAGCGAAAGGACCGTCGCGGCCAGGATGGTTTTCCACAATCTCATCGTGCAACTCCCCATGCGTTCAGTCACGCGCTCAAACCGGGCGATAGAAGCGTGATTTCGTCGCGGAGTAAATTGCGTTTCGTGCTGCCCGGCGGCGTTGCCGGGAATGTTTTTGTCCCCGCGGCGTCATAGGCAGGTCGAAGCTTGTCGCCATGCGAGCCTTATCCGGTGGCGGTGCCGCGCAGCAGCACGTTGAGCCCGATCGCCATCACCTTGGCCGATTCCACCATGTCCGATATCCCCACCCATTCGTCCGGCCGGTGAGCGAGGTCGAGAATGCCCGGGCCGTAGGCGATGCAGTCGTAGATATGGCCGATGCGGGCAATGTGTTTCTGGTCGTAAGTGCCGGGCGAGATGACGTAATCAGGCTCGCGGTCGAAGATCGCCTGGATGCCTTGCGCCACGGCTTTCACCACCGGCGCGTCGCGCTCGGTCATCAGCGGCAGCACTTCCATCAGGTCGCGGATCTCATAATCGAATTTTTTGCGCTCGCGCTTCAACCGGTCGAGAATGCCGGTCACCTCGCTCTTGACCGTGCCGAGATCTTCCTCGAGCAGGAAGCGGCGGTCGATGGTCAGCCGGCAGGAATCGGGCACGTTGGGCGAGGGCAGACCGGGCCGGAAATCCTCGGTCTGGCCGCCATGGATGGAGTTGATGTTCATGGTCGATCGCTTGGCCCCTTCTGGTACGACCGGCATGCGCGTCATCTTGCGGTCGAGTGCGGGAAACAGCTCGTCCTCGAAGGCCTGCAGCACGGCGCCCATATGGCGCACCGCATTGTCGCCGAGAAACGGCATCGAGCCGTGCGCGATCTCGCCCTTGGTCTCGATCTCCGCCCACCAGACGCCGCGATGGCCGAGGCAGATGCGGTCCTTGTTCAGCGGTTCGGGAATGATGACGTGATCGACCCTGGGTTTCGAGAAATAGCCGAGCCGGGCCAGATGGGCGACGCCGCCGAAGCCGCCGGACTCTTCGTCGACCGTCCCGGATATTTCGATGGCGCCGGGAAAATCGGGAAAGACTTCCAGGAACGCCTCGGCCGCAATGATCGAGGCAGCCAGGCCGCCTTTCATGTCGCAGGCGCCGCGGCCGTAGACCTTGCCGTCCCTGACGATGCCGGCGAAAGGATCGACGGTCCAGCCGTCGCCGGCTTCGACCACGTCGATATGTGAGTTGAAGTGGACGCAGGCGCCGGGGGACCGTCCATCGAAACGGGCAACGACATTGACGCGGGGGTAGCGGTCGGTGTCGCCGGGCGTGCCTTCGGCGCGGATGAATTCGGTTTCGAAACCGCGCTTCTTCAGCCGCGCACCGATATATTCGGCACAAGGCCGGTACGCCTCGCCGGGCGGATTGATGGTCGGGAAGCGGATCAGGTCGGCGGTCAGCGCGACGACTTCGTCGCGCCTGTTATCGATTGCTTGCAGGAGTCGTTCGTTCATTCGGGGAGTTGAGCAGCGATCCCTGCCGTTTTGCAAGCCCGCTGATGGTCGAGCCCAAGCGGCGTGTCGTTGCGGCAACTATCACGGGAAATCGTTCAAATTCGCTGCTTTGGATTGCCCAATTAGTCAATGACTGTGTGTTACGCCGTTCACCTGCCATTAAAAAGGTGAAAAAACAACGTGAGGGCAGACAGACAAGGGCAATCAAAGGGGTTTGGTCGCATGAAAAAGACAGTTCTAATGGCAGCCGTGTTAGTCACGATGCTGTGCGGTGCTTCGGTTCAGGGGTGGGCAGCCAGTCTCGTCGCAAACATCGACGTCTCGTCACAGACGATGACCGTCAGATATGGCCAATCGGTCTACCGGTGGAGTGTATCCACTGCTCGCAGCGGTTATTTCACGCCGCGCGGGACATATCGGCCGCAGCGAACGGCCCGCATGTGGTATTCGCGCAAATATCATATGTCGCCGATGCCGTACTCCGTGTTCTTCCATGGCGGCTATGCCATCCACGGAACCGGCGCCGTCAGGCAACTCGGCCGCCCGGCTTCGCATGGCTGCGTGCGGCTGCACACGGCCAATGCCGCCACTTTCTATTCGATGGTTCGGGAAGTGGGCTTCGGCAACACGCGAATTGTCGTGATGAACTAGGGCTTTGATCGGTTAGTGATCCACCACCTTGGTGTTTCACGCAATCAGGCCGCAGCCGCGAGGAGTAATTCTTGCGGCTTTTGCTTGTTTGCCGGCATTTCCGATGATGGAGATCAGCTATTCGCCGCTGGTGCGGTTGCCTGCGGGAGTCGCTTTGCGCGCCGGCCGCTGATCTCCCACCTCTTGTGGAACCACATCCACTGGCCGGGGTCCTCGCGTACCCAGCGCTCGACCACGTCGTTGAGAAGCTGGGTGGTGGCATGGACGTCGACGCTGCCGTCGGCGGTGCGCGGCAGTGTCAGCTTGTCCTCGATCTCAAGCCGGAAGCGGTTGCCCGGCAGCCTGACGCAGCGCGCCGGATAGACGTCGCAATCGTAGTGGCGGGCAAGGGTGCCGAGCACGCGGTTGCTCTGGCAGGGGCGGCCGAAGAAGGTCGTCTCCAGGCCGTTGGAGAATTTCTGATCGACAAGGACGCCGATATTGCCGCCACTCTCCAGCACCCCAGCCAGGGCAAACGAGGCGCCGGCCATCGACGGCAGCAACGAACCCATGGTCGAACGCCGCGTCGAAAGGATGTAGTCGGCAAGGTAGGGGTTGTTGGGCGGGCGAAACAGCGCCGTGATGTTCATGCCGAAGGTAGCGGCGGCCACCGGCAGCAGTTCGAAATTGCCGAGATGGCCGGTGAAGACGATATGCGGCTGCTTTTCAGCGGCGATCTCGACGAAGTGCTCTGTTCCCTTGACCTCGACGCGGCCGGGCTTGCTGGCGGCGGGGTCATAGTCGAACAGCGCATCGAGAAAGATGTATTCGGCGGCGAGCCGCGCCATGTTGCCCCACATGTCGGAGGCGATGGCTTGAATCTCGTTTTCGCTCTTCTCCGGGTAGGCCTTGCGCAGATTGTCGACGGCGACCTGATGGCGCCTCACCCTTGGGCCGATACGGCGGGCGACGCGATCGGCGAAATTCAGCGCGCTGTCGGCCGGCAGCAGACGCAGCACGGAGATGATTATCATCGCCGCACGCGCTACCAGCCAGTAGTTCAACTGGCGCAGTTGTCTGCCGTAACGATACTTCAAGTCCCGGCGAAGCTTCTTAAACACGGGCTTTAGCCGACGCGCAGGATGATCTTGCCGAACACGTCGCGCCCTTCCATGCGCTTCAGCGCGGCATCGATGTCGACAAAGCCGACCTCGGTGTCGATCACCGGCGCGACCTGTCCCGCCGCCATCTTCTGCATGGCGTTGGCCATGTTCTCCATGCGGCAGCCGAAGGATCCCAGCAGCTTCAATTGCTGCTGAAAGAGCTGCATCAGGTTGATCTGCGTCGACACGCCCGAGGTCGATCCGCAGGTGACCAGGCGGCCGCCGCGCTTCAGGCACAGCATAGAGCCGGCAAAAGTGTCGGCGCCGACGTGCTCGAACACGACGTCGACACCCTTCTTTTTCGTCAGCTTGCGCACCACGCCCTCGAAGCGGTCGTCGCGATAGTTGATGACATGGTCGGCGCCGAGCGCCTTGGCCTTGTCGATCTTGTCGTTCGAGCCGACGGTGGTGATGATCGTGCAGCCCATCCGCTTCGCCAACTGGATGGCCGCCGAGCCGATGCCGGAGCCGCCGGCATGGACAAGGATCGTCTCGCCGGGCTGAAGCCTGGCGTTGTCGAACAGCATGTGCTCGACCGTGCCGAAGGTGACTGGCGCCACCGCGGCGCCGATATCGGTCACGCCGGGCGGGGCGGGGACCAGTAGGCGAGCCGGCAGGTTGATCTTCTCCTGCGCGAAGCCGTCGAGATGGAAGCCGTGAACCCCCGAAACATGTTCGCAGAGATTGTCGCGGCCTTCGCGGCAGGCGCGGCAAAGACCGCAGGTGCGGGCGCCATAGATCGACACCAATTGTCCGGGCAGCAGGCTGGAAACGCCGGGACCGACCGCCTCGACCTCGCCGGAGGCTTCGGCGCCGACGACCAGCGGCAGCTTGCGCTTGGCGAAGGCCATGCCGCGCCAGCCCCAGACGTCGATGTGGTTCAGCGCCACCGCCTTGATGCGCAGCGTGACTTCGCCGAGTGCGGGCGGCGGCGGGGGCGGCAGGTCCACCGTTTCAAGACGGCGGTCCTCGATAAGTTGCAGTGCGCGCATGAAGCCTGTCGGTTCTGTTGAGCGGAAGCGGCTCGCTTAGACCGGTTCCCGCGCCATGACAAGGCAAGTGTTCTGGCCGCCGAAGCCGAAGGAGTTCGACAGAACGGTGCGAACCTCGGCGTTGCGCTTGGTGTTCGGCACCACGTCGAGCACGATGGCCGGGTCCGGGTTGTCGTAGTTGATGGTCGGTGGAATGACGCTTTCGCGCATCGTCATCAGCGAGAACGCCGCCTCGACGGCGCCTGCGGCCGAAAGCGTGTGGCCGATCATCGACTTGTTCGACGAGATCGGCATGGAGCCGATGCGCTCGCCGAACACCGTCGACAGCGACAGGTGCTCCATCTTGTCGTTTTCCGGCGTCGAGGTGCCGTGCGCGTTGACATAGTCGATCTCGTCTTCGCTGAGGCCCGCATCGGCAAGCACGGCACGGACCGCCGCGATCGCGGGCGAAGCGTCGGGCTTGGAGCGGGTGCGATGGAAATCGTCGGCCTTTTCGCCACAACCGCGCAGGATGCCGAGAACAGTGGCGCCGCGTGCCAACGCTGCTTCCAGCGATTCCAGCACGAGAGCGCCGGAGCCCTCGGCCAGCACGAAGCCGTCGCGATCCTTGGAGAAGGGCTTTGACGCCTTTTCGGGAATGTCGTTGTGGGTCGACAGCGCCGACAGCAGCGAGAAGCGGATCAGCGCTTCGGCGGTTGCCGAGCCGTCGGCGCCGATCGACAGTGCCCGGTCGCATTCGCCGCGGCGGATCGCCTCGACGCCGAGTTGGATGGCTGTGGCGCCGGAAGCACAAGCCGTCGACAGCGTTATCGGCAGCCCGCGTGTGCCGAAAAGATCGGCGAGCCGGTCGGCGATCGAGCCGAACTGCGTCGTCTCGAAAATGCCGAGTTCCTTCAGGCCGCGCGCCACCCGCAGCAGCCTTTCGCCGCCGGAATCCTGCTTGTCGGAATTGTAGAGCGAGAAGCGATCGTGCCAATCGAGTTCGACCGGCGGCGAAGCGAGAAACAGCGGTCCGCCGAAATCGCCGGAATCGAGGCCGGATTCGGCCACGGCTTCACGCGCGGCGGTTTCGGCCAGTTCGTAGGTGAGTGGGCTGGCGCCCTTCGAGCTCGACGGCAGGAAGTCGACCATGCCGGAGATGCGGGTGTTGAGATGATCGATCGGAAAACGGGTGATCGGATGGATGCCCGATTTGCCGGCGATTAGCGCCGCCCAGTTGTCGGTCTTGCCGACGCCCAGCGACGTGACCACGCCGATGCCGGTGACGGCGACGATGGGCCTGCCCATGTGATCGTTCAGATTGGCCATCCAGGAGCCCCTCGAGCGTTATATCCGCAGCATGATCGCGCAGCGCCGCCTTATGCGGCGTTTACCAGCGCCACGCCCTCGAATTGGTGATAGCCGATCGCCGTTGCAAGGACGGCTGCGGGAATGCCTTCGAAAGGCTTCTCGGCTGCGGCATCGAAAACAGGGTAGGCGGCCTTGCGGTCGACGGCCAAGGCGGCCAGCGCCACGGCGAAAGGAAACTGCGCTTCCTTCATATGTCCGGTCAGCGTCGCGAAGCCGCGCGCGGCGATTGCCGGATTGGCATCGAACGCTGTCTTCTCGGCGGTGGTCGCCGCATGAGCCCCCGATGCGCCCGACAGGGCGAGCAGGGTTCTGTCCGGCAGCGCCGCCTGGACGAGCAGAGCGGCGATCTCGGCGTCGAGCTCTCCGCGCGAGCGCCTGGCGCGGCCGGACACGACTGGCCCGAGCTCGGCATAGATCCTGCGCCCGCGCTTTGTCGCGTGTTCGCGCTGCTCCAGCACAAGGAAGGCACCGCCGGAGCCCGACACCACGCCGCCGCCCTCGGCGCCTTGCCTTTGCCAGACAGGTTTCCAGGGGCCGCGGTGCAGGTAGCCGGCAAGCTCATAGCCGAGCAGCATATCGGAATGTTCGGTCTGGAAAGCACCGCCCACGAGGATATGCGTCGACTGGCCGGAGCGGATCCGCGCGGCGGCCGTCTCGACGGCGGCAACGCCGGCACCTTCCTCACCCATGAAGGTTCTGGACGAGCCCGTCACCTTGTGGACGATGGAAATGTTGCCCGCGAGCAGGTTGGAAAGCTGCGCCAGGAAAAGGGTCGGCCGCAGTTCGGTGGTCAGTTTCTCGTTGAGCAGCACGTCACGGTCGTTGCGGCTTTCCGAAGCGGCGAGAATGGCGGCGTCGACCGCCTCGTCGCGCTCGCCGCCGCCGGCGGCAACAACCATGTCCATGGTGGTGCAGAGGTCGTCATTGCCCTTGATGCCGGCATCGTCCAGCGCCAGGCCGGCGGCATAGGTGCCGAGCCGCTGCCAGGTCTCCATCTGGCGCTGGTCGCCGCGCTTGGCGATCTGCAGGTTCCAGTCGATCTCCGGCAGCGGATGGATGGTGTATGGCGCAAAGCGTGCCGCTTCGAGCACCGGCTGCAAACCCGGTTGCGAGAGTTTCTGCCAATGGGCTTCCGGACCCTCTCCCAGCGAGGAGACAAGGCCGATACCAGTGATGACGACGTCGCGGGGGCTGCTCATGAGCGGCTTTGTGGGTCAGGCGGGGGAGCGCGTCAAGATCGCGCGCGCACCCAACCTCAGGCGGTCTTGGCGGCGACCAGCGCGTCGATCTTGGCGCACAGGTTCTTCATGACGAAGTAATCGTCGGTTGATGCCTTGCCGTCATTGACTTCCTGGGTCCACTTTTCCAGCGGCACCTTGATGCCGAATTCCTTGTCGATGGCAAAGACGATGTCGAGGAAATCGAGGCTGTCGATGCCGAGATCGTCGATCGTGTGGCTCTCGGGCGTAATGGTGTCGATATCGATCTCGCTGGTGTCGGCAATGATCTTGGCGACTTTGTCGAACGTGGTGGACAAGGGGCTTTTCCTTCGGTTGCGGGCGGAATCTGTCCGCATGTGTTTGGGCGCTGTCTAATCGGTTTTTCCCGGCAGGAAAAGGCCTGATACGCCGGGCGCAAATGGGTAAGGTGCCCAAGAAACGCAAGAAGGGCCGCCGGTCAAACCCGCGGCCCTTAGCATTAACGTGGCCGGAGCGTAAAATTGTTTGTTTGTAGTGTTACCAAAAACGGCCCCACTATTTGGCGACCTTCATTAGCTGTGGCGAAGCTTT
>NZ_JAMYQP010000050.1:0-35041 GCF_040320945.1 Mesorhizobium sp. M0587 | reverse complement strand
CATTCGGCCATCATCTCTTCCAGATCGCGCAGGCTCAGATTGTAGGCCAGGTACCAGCGCACGCACAGCAGGATCACCGACTGGTCGAAATGGCGGCCCTTGAGCATCACGTGCTCCTCCACAGCTGAGGCGTGTTTCTTGCCATGCTCCGTTTACCAAAAGGTTTGCGACAGAGCCGGATCACGGATCGATCAAAATGGCAGCCTTTGAACATGACAAACTCCCGGAAAAAAGAGCAAGCGTCATGCAGCAAATGACCTTTCCGAAAAGTTTGCGACAGAACCATGATGTTCAGCGAAGATTTCTCGGCTGGCTGCCGGCGTCGTCTCTGTCTCCTGGATGTGGGCAGTGCTCGCCTCGATCGGCGTTGCAACGGTATTGAAAGCCTGGCCGAGTGCTCTCAATGTCATCCAGTTCATCGGAGGCTGCTATCTGCTCTATCTCAGTGCACGGTTTGCCGGCTCCGCGCTTGCCGGGAAAGACCTTTCTGCAACGCCGGAGGCGGCGCTGTCCCGCACGGAGTTGGGCAAGATCTATCGGCGCGGGATCGCCCTGCATATCGCCAATCCGAAGGCCATCATGGGCTGGAATTTCTCTCGGGTTGCAGCCGGGTACGCCCGTCTACATGCCCTTTGTCATCATGCTGGGGTGTGCGTTTCTGGCCGTGGTGATTTTCGGGGGATACGCGATCGTGTTTTCGCTCCCATGGGTTTCGCGTGTCTATCAGAAAGCGCAGCGATGGATCGACGGCGTTCTCGCAGCCTTTTTTGTCATCGCAGACGTTCGGCTGATTTATGCCACTATCGGACCATGGATCTTGTCTTGATGGGGCCACCCGGCCAAGCGCGACCGGGATTGCCCCCATCACTCCCGGGGTCTTTCGCACTTCTAGAGACCCGTCTGAGCGAAGATGACACGTAACGCTTTGCCCGCTATCGGACGCATAATCGTCGATGCCAACGCTGCGACGCAAGGCACTATGGCAAGGGACATCCTGGAAAAAGCCTGCACAAATGGGAACATACGGCCGTTTCGGCTTGTCTTCCAGCCATTGGCCTGCGCCGTAGACTTTCAACCGCTGCTATCGATCAGCACATGCAGCGGACCGTCCTCGGATGCCGCTGCCGCTTGGCCGATCGTTTCCATATCTGCGCCGGCGGCTTAGCGTCCTGTGATCGGGAACCGGTAGTTCAAGGCCCATCAGGTCGAGCAGCGAGGTCGTCAATCCCTCGCTCTGGCGCAGACGAAGCCCGAACACGCATCCCAGTGTCAAGGCCGCCTCGATGGCGAGATCGGAATAGCGGGGCTGGCGCCGCGGGTCGTTCTTCACGGCGCATGCCAACTGGCGAAGGCTTCTTCTGTCAACCACAGCGTCAGACTGCCGCGCCGCCGAAGCCCGCCTCGTATTCCGGACAGTTTATCACCTTTAATTTCACCTTCGCGACTCGGTGATGGCGGCTGGCATAGTGTTTGTAGGGCGTCGGGCGAAGATCATGTCGTTGGCGATCTCGCCTGCCTATCGGCAAACCCTTGAAAAATGATCCACGCACCAACGCCTTCCAGAATAGAATACGCGTCCAAATATTACGCTTATTACACAATGGTGAAATAGGCTTCAGAATCCTTAATGAAACGTCACCCACGATAGTAATCCTCTATGGTAAACACCAAGGGCTTCCAACTCCAGAAAGGATAACGTTATGTCAGAAAATGTAATCCAGTGGCAGGCGGACACTGGCCGCGGCTTGGGCGTGAATGACCAGATCATCGGCGCCCCTGTGGGGCTTTGGCCCCTCAGCGGATCAGGCGCCACGCTCGTTTGGAATATTGAGCTGAGCAAGAATGTCATTCTGCTCGATGCGGGAGGCAAGACCCTCGCCCTTGACTTCAAGGACGGGAAGATTGCCCACCAGGTCCCGCTTGTCCTTTCCGAATATAGGGGCACGCCGACAAAGTCCCAGCAGTGGAACCTCCTCGTGCGTCCAGGCTACATCACCTCCCTCGCCGACACCTCCCTGGTTGTCGACGACCGAGATCGGAGGCCTGAGCCCGGGAGCCCCGTGTGGGCCTATTCGTTCAATGGCTCCGTAGCGCAGCAGTGGAAAGTCAAGGACCCGTTCCAAGTCCTTGCGGCCCTGACCCAGGCCGCGTAGCAATTCTGTGAGCGGCGTGGGGCGCTAATGATGGCTGCGGCGGGAAACGATGGTGCTTGTAGCTGACGGTCGCGGTGTTCATGCCCTCGGTCTATGCCGCAAATCCCTGAACGCGAGTTAAGGTGATAACCCACCAGCAAAGATCGTGGTCCGAGCCGTCGCCCAAGGGGAGTCGCCACCGCCGCTGCTGCATTGCACCTCGTGTCCTCCCCCGGTGCCGAGAGCTGAAGCGGGTACCCCTTCCTCGGAGCCAGGATAGAGGAGCCAGGATAAAAAAACGGATTATTCCGCCTTTGCTTGACGTGAATTAACAAGGGGCGATGTCACCGATGACAGATTCCAATCGCCCGCCAAAAAGGAGAACTCACATGAAACGACTTGGTCTTATCTGTCTGACCGTACTTTCCCTCATCGGAATTTCCTTCTTTGCGACAGCAGAAGCAGTTCAGAGGCCCGCCGATGCAACCATGACATTTTCCGGCGGCAGCGTGGCTGCTGGCGTTGGCTACACGTGGGGTGCCGGAGCCCTGAACTTCGAGGGTAAATCCTATCCTTTCACCGTTTCGGGATTGACCTTCATCGATATCGGAGCCGAGCGAATTGACGGTGCCGGAACCGTTTACAATCTGAAGAAGGTCGAGGATGTCGCCGGAACCTATGTCGCGGCCGGCGCAGGTGCGACACTCGCGGGCGGCGGCAGCGTCGTGGCACTCGAAAATCAGAATGGCGTCATCGTGCATTTCCATTCGACCACGTCGGGATTGAAGCTCAATCTGTCGGCCGGAGGGATTGTCGTGAAGCTGAAGTGAATTTTCTGGCTGGCTGCTCATCTTTGGGTGGCCAGCCGGATTCACACCGCATCCGCCCCGCGCCTGTGGCGTCGAGCCGTTAGCGTGGCTGCGCCAAGTCCTCACTGAATTGCCTCAACGCAACGAGGACGCTGATATCTACGATCTGCTGCCCTTCAACTTCGCCAAAGCAACAGCAGCCTGATCAGACCAGATACCTTTCCCAATTCGAAGGCCATCCCTTGAAAGCGCCCGCGTCAACGCGCAGCGAAAATAGCGCTTACAGAGGATCCGTGGCTGGGGCAGGAAGTTTGGGCTGGACTACGCCCGGGCCTGCGCCGCAAGCAGCCCAGTCGAAGTGATATCTGGCACCTCGATCGCCGGCGAGAAGCATTGGTTAGGCGCCGTCGCTATGAGCAGCGGTACTCCGGTTTTCATCGTGCGGCGGTCGGTTGCATCATCGTCAGTGTCATGGGCCGGCGGCGGCGCCCAGCCAGTCATGCGCGCGGCCTTTTGTTCTGTCCACCAATATGCCCTGTTGCCGGGCGGGTGCTCGGACGCCTCGGCCACGGAGCCGACCAGCATCGTCTTGTTGCTGCCTCCCTTTGCATCGACGCGACATAACGTGCGGGCCGACGGCTGGTTCCATCAATCCGACCGCTGGCGCGGCGCGGAGAGTGGCATGAGCGGGGGTGACAGGTACTCAGAGTACTCCTAGCGATCGAGGAGTAGCATCCCTGCCTCCGTAGCGGCCCCAACGAACGCCTTTCAAACCTCGTGGGGGGGTCAATAGCGGCTAAGCAGGCATCTGCCGCCAGATAGGCCTCTATTGGGCCACTGAAGAAGCTGTTCCTTGGCCCCCTGAACGTGGCTCATGTTGCACCGGACACCGCCACGGACCGGTGGTCTTAATGGCGACCGGAGAGTAGAAAAACCGAGGAGCATCAGGGCCCCCTGAGGTCGAACTGCACGAACTGACCGTGAAGCGTGGCCAAGTCCATGATGGTCTCGACCAATTCACAGTCGGTCACTTGCAAATCGGGATCAGCTTTGCGGACTGCCGCAATCGTGTCCCGGACTGATACGATGCTGCCAATCGGGAGGGGACCGATCACCGCGTCCACCGCCGCTGTGGCCACGGGCTTATAGACCGCTTGAGATTTCATCACAATCCTCGCGTGCAGAACCCCAAGCGGCCATCTTATGGGTCACCAAACGAAGAAATCAAGTTTGGAAAGGTACCAAGTTGATGGTCCACATCCGAGCTATAACCAGTGAGTTTCGGACGGTTTTTCGCGTCCTTTCTGATCAAGCACAAAAAGGACCGATCATTCTTCGGCGCCGGTTTGGTTCCGATCAAAAGTCACCACGGCGACCCTGCGTTTCAGGTCTGCGGTGTTCAGGAGGTCCACCAGATCGTCGGCATCCTCCATGTCGAGACCTATCGCTGATCGACCATCAGGCTCAGCCGGGCGTTGTCACCGTAGCCGCTTGTCAGGGATCGCTGCGATAGATGCGGGGATGAACACTTCGCAGATCAGCTACAAACGGCATCGGTTCCCACCCGAGATCATCGCCCACGCGGTGGCTGAATTATCGATTTCCGCTGAGCCTGCATTATTTTCGAAGAAATGCTGCTCGAGCGCGGCATCGTCATTTCCTACGAGACGATCCGTCGCCGTCGGCTGACGCCTATCCGGATCCGCAAGAGTAAATACCTGAATAACCGGATCGGAACAGGCTCATCGCCGCATCCGGCCGATGCTCGGCTTCAAATCACCAGCATCAGACGCGAACATCCTAAACGGGTATCGAAATGGTTCACGTGATGCGTAAGCAACAAGGCGAGCTTCGCCTACAATCCAAATCCATCCCTGGCCAAGCAATTCCAAATCCTTGCCGCGGAATTGGCCTCGTGTTCAAACCTCTGCGCTCCCATACAGCCGTGGCAACAAAAGCTACACAGCGTTCGCCGAGGTCGGACATGCGACACAGCTGCGTTCGAGCTACCGTATTGTTCCGAACCGATTTATCGTTTGGCACGGCATATGCTTGGTCATTCGCAAATACGTTGCGGACTGACATGGCCGTGCCGGCCTCGCCCCAGATGGCGGTGTTGCGGATCGCCAGCGTCGCACTGGCGACGCGCCCACAAGCCGCCTCCAGCGTGTCCCGATGGATGAAGCGCCGTCCGACATGAAGCAGTTCTTCGTAGCTGACATCCGCGTATCCGGCCGCGACGCGCTTCAGACCGGCATTCGTGCCCAATCCGTAGAGGCACAAGATCAGGCGCCGATCGAGCGCACCGCGGGGAAAGCGCCACGCCGGAGCGCGGGATCGCGCAGATAATGCGGGTCAATCTGTTCCGCCCGGTGCATGTCAAGACCCTGACGAGTCAGAAGCGCCGGGCGCTGCTGACGGCGCGCAAGCTCTTAAAGGACAAGGCGATTGCCATCGAGAACGACATCCGCGGGCTGTTGCGCAACTTCGGTCTCAATGTTGGCAAGGTCGGTGCGGTTAACTTTGAGGAGCGGATCCGCGAGCTCACCGAAGGCATGCCCGATCTGGCCGAGATCATCGAACCGTTGCTCGACGCGCGCCGCAAGCTGCGCCAGAATTATGCCGCCTTGCACCTCAAGCTTCTGGCGATCGTCCGGGATGATGAGGTTTGCCGTCGGCTGATGTCGATCCCCGGTGTCGGCCCCGTCGTGTCGCTGGCCTACACCGCGACAATCGATATCCCCGCCCGCTTCCGCAACTCCAAGGCGGTCGGTCCGATTTTGGGCCTGACGCCGGCGCTCCATGAATCGGGCGAAAGCCGCCGGGTGGGCGGGATCTCGTTATGCGGCGACGGCATGATGCGAACGTTGCTCTACGAGGCCGCGCAGACACTGCTCACGCGGGTGACGAAATGGTCCTGGCTGAAGGCCTGGGCGATGGACGTCGCCAAGCGGCGCGGCCAGCAGAAAGCCATCGTTGCGCTCGCCCGCCGGCTGGCGGTGATCATGCATCGCATCTGGAGCGACGGCACACAGTTCCGCTGGACCAGGACGGAAATGATGCCGGTCGCCGGCTGAACAATTGATAAACGTCGCCCCCCGACGGGGACACCAGTTCCACCCACCGGTGGAAAAGCTGTCCTGCGCGGGACGAGAATGAGGTGAGTTCGTCGATTGGCTTGGCTCGATTGCCCATCATCGGCAATCAAGGCGCTCGACAGATTGTTCCACCCATTCTTCTGAATCCCCATAGAGGGCAGGGCCAGAGCGCCGATCTCGGAAAGAAGCAAGGCCCCGCGAAAGACGTCCAATGCCGGAAAAGCGAAAAAGAACCAGGAGGCGCTTGACTTCAAACCGCCGAATAGAGAAGCCAGTCGGTGAAGGCCACCGAAAGCGGCGGAGTTCGTGGCTTCGACGCCGGCAAGAAGGTCAAGGGCCGCAAGCGGCACATCGTCGTCGACACGCTGGGCCTGCTGGTAGGCGTCGTCGTTCACGCCGCCGACATCCAGGACCGCGACGGCGCGCCGGCCGTCCTGAAATCCATACTTGAGCACTGGCCGTGGCTGCGCCATGTCTTCGCCGATGGTGGCTATGCAGGGCCGAAACTGCGGGGCGCCCTGCAAAAGATCGGCAAGTTCACCATGGAGATCGTCAAGCGGTCGGACAGCGCCAAAGGCTTCGAAGTCCTGCCGCAAGATGGGTCGTCGAGCGGACCTTCGCATGGCTGGGCAGATGCCGAAGGCTGGCCAAGGACTTCGAGCGATCCATCGAATCCGCACAGGCCTGGGTCTTCATCGCAAACATCAGCTTCCTCACCCGACGCCTCGCAAGGACCTGAAAACATGGCGGTCATTCCGATTCAGACACTTAGGCGTTACAGGAGCGCGATCACGCCGAGGCCGGCGACGGTAATTCAGGGAGCGTCTGGTCGCGTGGTCATTCACTGATTTGGATCAATGCGTTTCATGATTCGGACAACTATTCTACTGGCGTCACTCTGGTTAGATAGAAGGCTCGATCATGTTCAGAGGTAACGGGATTGGAAGGCTACTTGCTATCCGCGCTTTTCTGCCGATTGCGGCTTTGGCCATCGAAGTGGCGACGGCGAGTCCATCCCATGCCGCAGGGACGGTGGTAAACGTATCGCTTTGGGACAAGGGAGTAGAAACGGCTATGGCGACCAACCTCGGGTTTCCCGCGGTCGGCGAGGATATGTCGAAGGTGACGATGGGCATTGCCCTTAGCGTGGACACCGTCAATGCTGGCGAGATAACGTTCGAGGTTCTCAACTCATCGAAGGACACAATCCACGAAATGATCATTACGCGGCTCAGGGATTTGTCGAGGCCGTTTCCATACAACAGCAGCGAGAGTAGGGTGGACGAGGATAAAATGCCGGGTATTCTAGGCGAAGTCTCCGAGCTCGATCCGAATAAGACTGCCGTCCTGCGGCTTGATCTAAAGCCGGGCACGTACCTTCTCTTCTGCAACATTCCGGGTCACTTTACATCCGGGATGTGGGCGGTCTTCACGGTCAAGTAGGCTCTGTCGCAAACCTTTCGGTAAGCGGAGCATGGCAAGAAACACTCCTCAGCTGTGGAGGAGCACGTGATGTTCAAGGGCCGCCATTTCGACCAGTCGGTGATCCTGCTGTGCGTGCGCTGGTACCTGGCCTACAATCTGAGCCTGCGCGATCTGGAAGAGATGATGGCCGAATGCGGCTTGAAGGTCGACCACTCCACCGTGCATCGCTGGGTCGCCCACTTCTCGCCGCAGCTGCTGGAGCGCTTCAACCGGCGCAAGCGTGCGGTCGGCAGCAAGTGGCATATGGACGAGACGTACATCAAGGTCCGCGGCCAATGGATGTATCTCTACCGCGCCATCGACAGCCTCGGCGACACGGTCGAGTTCTTCTTCAGCGAAAACCGTGACCTGGTGGTGGTCAAACGCTTCCTCCGCAAGGTGCTGACGCGCCATGGCCGGCCGGAGCGCATCGTCATCGACGGCAGCCAGACCAATTACGAGGCGATCCTTTCCTGCGACGCTAGCCGGCTGTGGCAGCGATCGCGGCGACCGCTGAAGCCGATCCGCATCCGCAATAGCCGGTATCTCAACAATCGGATCGAACAGGATCACCGGCGTATCAAGCGCCGCGTTCGAGCCATGCTCGGCTTCAAGTCGCAGGCGAGCGCCGTGGTTATCCTCTCCGGCATCGAGATGATCCACATGATGCGCAAGCGACAGGCGAGGTATGCCTACAATCCCAGTCTGTCGATCGCTGAGCAATTCGATATCCTCGCTGCCTCACGGACAGGCCGAAATGGCCGTTCACAACCCCATTTCCAGGTTTGCGACAGAGCCAACATTTCTCAAGCGTTTCAAAGGAGAGCACTATGCCGCGTAAGCCAGTAGCCGAAGCCAACGCACCGACAGCCACCGTCCACGACTTGACCTTGGTCAGAGGTCAAGGAGGGGAATTGCATCAGGTTGCGGAGGGTGACACTGACGTCCTGACAACAGCCCAGGGCGGCCCGCTCTCAGACGATCAGAACACTCTCAAGATCGGCGAACGTGGCCCCACGCTGATCGAGGATTTTCATTTCCGCGAAAAGATTTTTCATTTCGACCATGAACGCATTCCTGAGAGGGTTGTGCACGCGCGTGGCTATGGCGCGCATGGCTTTTTCGAAACCTACGAGTCGCTCGCAAAATATACGCGCGCCGACATGTTCCAGCGGGCCGGAGAAAAAACGCCGGCATTCGTCCGGTTCTCGACGGTGGCCGGCAGCAAGGGGTCATTCGACCTCGCCCGTGACGTCCGCGGGTTTGCCGTGAAACTCTACACCAGTGAGGGCAATTGGGACATCGTGGGAAACAATATCCCGGTGTTCTTCATCCAGGACGCGATCAAGTTTCCCGATGTAATCCATTCGGTCAAGCCGGAGCCTGACCGTGACTTTCCGCAAGCCCAATCGGCGCACGACACATTCTGGGATTTCATCAGCCTGACGCCGGAATCGATGCACATGATCATGTGGGTGATGTCGGATCGCGCCATCCCGCGCTCTTTCCGCTTCATGCAAGGGTTCGGCGTGCACACCTTCCGGCTTGTCAATGCGGCCGATGAATCGACGTTCGTGAAATTCATCTGGAAGCCCAAGCTTGGCATGCAATCAGTCGTGTGGAACGAAGCGGTCAAGATCAATGGCGCAGATCCCGACTTCCATCGCAGGGACCTCTGGAATGCCATTCAATCCGGCGATTTCCCCGAATGGGAGTTATGCCTGCAATTGTTCGACCAGGAGTTTGCCGACAATTTCGACTTCGACATCCTTGATCCGACCAAGATCATTCCAGAAGAGATCTTGCCGCCAATACCTGTGGGGCGCCTTGTTCTCGACCGCATGCCCGATAATTTCTTCGCCGAGACCGAGCAGGTCGCGTTCATGACCCAGAATGTTCCGCCTGGCATCGACTTCAGTAATGATCCGCTGCTGCAGGGCCGCAACTTCTCCTACCTCGACACTCAACTCATACGCCTGGGCAGCCCCAATTTCACGCAGCTGCCGATCAACGCGCCGAAATGCCCATTCCATCATTTCCAGCAGGACGGCCACATGGCGATGCGCAACCCGGTTGGACGGGCCAACTACCAGCCGAATTCATTCGGCGTCGGCCCGCGCGAATCCCCTGAGCGTGGGTTCCGGCCGTTCGCTGACGGCGAGGAGGGCCAGAAGGTCAGGCTTCGTCCCGAAAGTTTTGCCGACCACTACAGCCAGGCCGCCCAGTTCTTCAACAGCCAGACCCCACCTGAGCAACGCCACATCGCTCAGGCCTTGACCTTTGAACTGAGCAAGGTTGAAACCCCAGCCATCCGCGAGCGGATGATCGCGCACTTGCTGAACATCGATGAGGGTCTCGCTGTCACGGTCGCCGACAAGCTTGGCATCACCGAGATGCCGAAGCCGGCCGACGCCGCTGTATCGCCGCGGACGGATCTCGAGCCCTCGCCAGCGCTGAGCATCATTGCCAATGGCCCGGAGAGCTTTGCTGGCCGCAAGGTTGGTGTCCTGATCGGCACCGGCACGGACGCCGGTCTCTTCAAAGCCTTACAGACTGCCATTGAGAATGAAGGGGCCGCTATGGAAGTCATCGCGCCAAAGGTTGGCGGTGCGGTGGTCAGCGATGGGACCAAGATTGTGGCCAAGCATATGATCGATGGTGGCCCATCGGTATTGTTTGACGCGGTCGCCATCCTGCTCACCGAAGAGAGCGCCAATCTGCTGGCCGGCGAAGCAACGGCTCGCGATTTCGTGGCCGATGCCTTTTCTCATTGCAAGTTCATCGGCTTCACGCCCGGCTCCTTGCCGCTTCTGGCCAAAGCGGGCGTCGAGCCCGGCGCTGACGAGGGAATGCTGCCGCTGGCCGACAAGGCGAGTGCCACGGATTTCATTGAAAGTTGCCGGGGTCTGCGGCTGTGGGCGCGGGAAGCGGCGGTCAAACTGTAAGATCGCGTCTTTCAGGCTTGCAAAAAGGGGCCTGCAAAGTGGGCCCTTCATTTTGATGAAGTTCTGACAAAGCGCCGCGGCTCCGAATGAATGGCGTGCGACCGGTTCTCGTTTTGAACCGTGCGGTGACCTACGTATCGGTTTGTGAAGGATCAACAGCGGCTTCACCATGTGATTGGGGCGAACGTGAGCCCAACATCAGCCAGCACGGTCGCGATGTCCATGCTGATTGACACCTCCTCCTCAAGGCCAAGACGACAGGTAGGCTGAACATCAATCGGACTAGGAAGAACTCCGCTCACCGGTATTTGACTAGAGCAACACACTGCGGTGACAGGAGAGGCTAAGGCGGCTCTGTCGCAAACCTTTCGGTAAGCGGAGCATGGCAAGAAACACTCCTCAGCTGTGGAGAAGCACGTGATTTTCAAGGGCCGCCATTTCGACCAGTCGGTGATCCTGCTTTGCGTGCGCTGGTACCTGGCCTCACATGGGCTTCTTGGGGTCAAGGATTAAATTCAGCAACGCATGAGCAGAACCCCAGGACTGTTTCGGCATCCAAGGTCTGAGCCCGATTTGCATGACCGGCCGTCTCCGAGCACGATCAACCTCACATGCGGTCGCCGTTCAGTACGGCTGCACCAATATCCCGCTTGCGGCGAGCAAGGGCTCAGGAGGATGAAACCATTCTACAAAACGGGCATTCAGGCCATGCTAGGTATCGGTTCATCCACCTGGATCGGCCAGGACTGATCGGGTCCTGGCGGATTACGGGATTAGGGTCAAACAGGCCTTCATCACGGCGCCTTCGATCACGATGCCGGCGGTTACATACTTCCAGAGTGCGACTAGCAGCTTGCGGGCGAGCGCCACAATCATTGTCTTACGCATCCGCCCGCCGTTTTGCTGAACGCGTCCACGGAACCAGAGAGCAAGCGCCGATTGCGGTTGATGGCGCAGCCATAGCCAGGCGAGTTGAACCATCGTCGTTCGCAGCCGCGGATTGCCGGATTTCGACACGCCTTGCTCACGATCGACCGAGCCGCTTTGCCAAGGCGTCGGCGCAAGGCCGGCGTAGGCCGCCACTTGCCGTCGGTTGTCGAAATGGCGGAACAACCCTTCCGACCAAAGCATGGCAGCAAACTCCGGTCCGATGCCCTTCACGTCTAGCAACATCGCCGCCGAGGTGGGCGTTGCCGCGTCTTGCGCCTCGGCCAGCAACGCGGCTCGCTCCGCCTCCACGCCTCCACGCCTCCACGCCTCCACGGCCTTGACTTGCTCGAGAAGCAGTTCCAGCCGATGGAGTTCGCGGCATATCTGTGCTTTGAGATGCGCTGGCAGCGCTCTGCCATCGCCGGTCCGCAGTTCCTCAAGCCGTGCCCGCCGATCGCGGCGCAGCGGTTCGTATCCGGAGATGCCCTGTGCAAATAACAATCCCTTGATACGGTTGACGTGGCTCACCCATTCGCCGGTTAGCACCTTGCGCTGTCGAGTAATGCGACGGCGGTCTTCCTCTTTCCGGCCGGGGGCCTTGACCATCGCGCACACCCGCGGCTCGCCGCGCTTGTAGGCCAGCAGCGCCCGCACCATGGCTTTGCCGTCGATCCTGTCAGTCTTCGCCTGTCGGCGACGGGTCGCGATCGAGGCGGGATCGACGACGTGGCTTTCGATCCCTTCAGGAGCCAGAACCCGTCGAGACCGGCTTCCTGGATCACAATGATCGGAAAGTGTCGTTCCGTTCGCGACAGCGCCTTCTCAAGAAGCCATGAAAGGCGCGCCAGCAGCCCGGTGGACCGCAACTTCCTCCGCGGCCATGCTGGCGATGGGATCAATGCGCTGCTCGTCGCCGCAGGCCAAAATCTGCGCCTGATCCTCACGGTTCTCGCTCTTTGGCTTGCCTGGTGCCTGCAAACACTCCAGTCGAAAACGGCGAAATCGGATGCTTCCATCCCTCTTCACGGGTTCGGAATATCAACGCCTTAACCGTTATTCAGGGCCGACTCGATAAACGCCATCTCCAGTTTCCCTCCGCCGAGAACCCACACATCTCCGTCGCTGAGACTTCGGTGATGAGATCGTCTACGTCGCTGCGCGTCTCCAGATGTCCCTTAGGATTCGGAATCGGCTGGGACGTGACAACAAGAACACGTTGGTCGTAGTAGGCCCAAGGGGCGTCGTCCCTGGCGAGAAAGTCATAAGTGCCTCGCCCCATGACAACTACCCTGATTCGCTTGATGAATTTGCGGTAAAGGCAGACGGCTGACGAACCAAGCTGCACATGCCGAGCGAATGGGTTGGCAGATGGCCAGCATATGGCAGGGATCCCTAATCTGGTGGGCGTTCAAACGCGACGCCGATCCTGAAGCGAGTATCCGGACCGTACTCGAAGACTGGTGTCGGAGCGTCGGTGCGATGTGGGGGATCATTGGTGTCTGAATCGGAATGACCGCCATATTTTCAGGTCCTTGCGAGGCGTCGGGTGAGCAAGCGGATGTTTGCGATGAAGACCCAGGCCTGTGCGGATTCGATGGATCGCTCGAAGTTCTTGGCCAGCCTTCGGCATCTGCCCAGCCATGCGAAGGTCCGCTCGACGAACGTCTGTACAATGTTGCGTGGAACTGGTCATTTTGCTTGGTGATTTTGGGCGGGCTGGGCCATCGAGCGGGGGAACCCGGAAGATGATCTCGATGTGGGCGTCGTCGATTTCGACCCGACGAACCACGGAGCGGATGATCTGCCGCATGCCGGCCCGATCAAGGCCGGCGAGCCCTGCTGTCACCTTCTTCCAGACGGCTGATGAGGAGTGAGAGGTCGCGTTCGTTCTCGGCCACTTCGACCGCCGCTCGGTGCCGCTCCTGAAGCTGGGAGAGGCGTTGTTTCAGGCCAGCGATACGCGGTTCGAATTCCGCCTTGTCGATGACGCCTTCGGCATAGCTGTCGATCAGCCGGCCGATGCCGCGACGCAAGGTGGCCATCTGTCGTTCCAGGCGGACGATCTCATCCGGCTCGCGGATTTCGTCGCGGGCTTGGCGGAGGCGGCGGCGATATTCGTCGGCCACACGACGCGGGTCCTCCAGAAGGCCTTTCACCTGATCCCACACTGCTTCTTCCAGGTGATCGCCGCGCACCGCCGGGTTATTGCACACGGCGTGGCCGCTGAAGCGGTAGCCATCCGCACCGATACAGCGATAGTAGCGCAGCGTGTTCGTCGGGTCATACTTGCGGGAACTCGGGGCGCGCTTGCCATAATAGGCGTAGCCGCAACGCCGACAGACCGTAAGGCCCTGCAGCAGCCAGTCCGCGCCGGGCATGCGTTGGCGCTTGCGCTTGCCGTTCTCCTCAAGCTGTGCACGGGCCGCCTCGAACACGGTGCGATCGACAAGTGGGGGAACAGGGATCTCGATCCACTCTTCAGGCGGAACGAGAACGCGGCAAGTGGCCCGCGACGAGGGCTGCGGATCGCCGCGGATTGGCCGCAACCGTGGTCGTGGTGGCAAGTAGCGGGCTCGCCCGAAAGCGGCGCGTCCGACATAGGCGGGATTGGCAAGCATACCGCGGATCGTGGAGGCGTGCCAATGCATGGCTCCTGCCCGCGTTTGGCAGCCCATCTGCTTGAGCCGCCGGCACACGCGCTGACGGAGCCGGAACGGGCCGCATGACGACGACCGCGACGGCTCCGCTCGAGGATCTTGGCCCGCTCATATTCGGCGATCACCCCCTGACCTGGAGCAAAAGATCATCTTCGGCCGTGCCACCAATGGGGCGGTTCAGGAAGACGATGTCCACACCGGCACGACGGAACTCGTCGATCAGCAGCGCCTGATGGGCGTAGCGGCGGGCGAGCCGATCGGGAGCATGGACGTAGAGACGCTCGACGTGTCCACTGGCAACCGCATCCCTCAGCCGCTCCAGCGCCGGGCGAAGCAGAATCGAACCACTGTAGCCGTCATCCAGATAGCTGTGACCTGGCTCAAGCACGAAGCCATCGGCGGCGATGCGTTCCTGCAACGCAATGACCTGACTGGCGATCGTGTTGTCGCGCGTCTGGGCCTCGCTGGATACCCGTGCATAGAGCGCGCATCGCATCTCGGTCATTGCTCACTCCCGATCGCGCCATTACTTCCTTCGCCTTCGATGAGCGGCCCGGAGGACCGTCCGGCCGCTGGCTTGTGCGCCGTATCATCGGCACAAGGCGGGCATAGGCCTCGAGCAGATGTTGGGGGCCGGTTCTTGTCGCTTCGAACGACACATGCACGAGCAGCACAGGGCGATCCTTGCGCCGGACCATGTGCGCCTCCATCGGCCAGCTCGCAGCTGGGCCGTCGATGGCGCATTAAATCCTGTGGTGGCTCTGATTCGCCCGCGACAAATCGACTCGCATTCCGACCGCGACGAGCCTCAACAAGCTGCCGCTTACGGCTTGGACGCTCGATGCGCACCGACCACTCAAAGGCAAACTTGGCAACATTGTACAGCGGTTCACGACCCATCGGTGCGGCAGGACTTCGAAGCCTTTGGCGCTGTCCGACCGCTTGACGATCTCCATGGTGAACTTGCCGATCTTTTGCAGGGCGCCCCGCAGTTTCGGCCCTGCATAGCCACCATCGGCGAAGACATGGCGCAGCCACGGCCAGCGCTCGAGTATGGATTTCAGGACGGCCGGCGCGCCGTCGCGGTCCTGGATGTCGGCGGCGTGAACGACGACGCCTACCAGCAGGCCCAGCGTGTCGACGACGATGTGCCGCTTGCGGCCCTTGACCTTCTTGCCGGCGTCGAAGCCACGAACTCCGCCGCTTTCGGTGGCCTTCACCGACTGGCTTCGATATGAGCGAGCTTTGACACAGTTCGGCCACTGCGATAATCGCGTCAGTAGGGCAGCTGGTTAGTTGCTCGCGCATCTACAGCAACCCAGCCCGTTCAGCCTCGCGGCGCAGATTCTGCCGCGGCCGAGGACCGAGCTGCTGGATGACCAGCCCGGCGGCCAACGAGCCGAGATCGCCACAGGTCTTGAGGGTGCGGCCCTGCGTGTAGCCATAGAGGAAACCGGCGGCATAGAGGTCGCCGGCGCCGGTGGTGTCGACCAGTTCGCGGATCGTCGTCGCCTGGATGGTGACGGTCTCCTCGCCGCGCACGATCACCGAACCTTTTTCGGAGCGGGTGACGGCGGCAATCTTGCAGTCCTTGCGGATAGCCTGCAGCGCCTCGTCGAAGGATTTTGTCTGGTAGAGCGACTTGATCTCGTGGCTGTTGGCAAAGACGATGTCGACCGTGCCCGAGCGCATCAGTTCGAGGAACTCGTCGCGGTAGCGGTCGACGCAAAACGAATCCGACAGTGTCATCGACACTTCGCGCCCGGCCTCGTGCGCGAGCTTCGTCGTCTGCCGGATCGCCTCCTTGGCGCGCGGCGGGTCCCACAGATAGCCCTCGAAATAAGTGACCTTGGCGCCCGAAGCCTTGTCCGCTTCGACATCCTCGGGGCCGAGTTCGATGCAGGCGCCGAGATAGGTGTTCATCGAGCGCTCGCCGTCCGGGGTGACGAAGATCATCGAGCGTGCCGTCGGCGGCTCGCCCTTGAGCGGTTTGGTGTCGAAGGCGACGCCCTGCGCATGGATGTCGTGCGCATAGATTTCGCCCAGCGCATCGTTGGAGACCTTGCCGAAGAAGGCGGCGCGTCCGCCGAAGCTGGCGACGCCGGCGGCGGTGTTGCCGGCACTGCCGCCGGAGGCCTCGATCGCCGGGCCCATGCGGCTGTACAGCAGCTCGGCGCGCCTCGTATCGATGAGGTTCATCGCACCCTTGATGATGCCGTTGGTCTCCAGGAATGCCTCGTCGCACTGGGCGATGATGTCGACAATGGCATTGCCGATGCAAAGCACGTCAGAATCCGGCATCAATGTCTCCGCCAAAACCCGGGCCGGCTTCTCGCCACGCCTGCCAGGCGCGGCTCTGCCCGGTGGGAATGGGCTTTCCGCTTGCCAATCCGTTCGCCGGCGGCTCTCACGGGGCGGCGAGTCCTGCCTCGCGACGCAATTCGTCCGCCCTGTCTGTCTTCTCCCAGGTGAAATCAGGCTCTTCACGGCCGAAATGGCCATAGGTCGCTGTATTGCGGTATATAGGGCGTAAGAGATCAAGCATCTTGATAATGCCTTTCGGTCTGAGATCGAACGACTCAAGAATGAGGCGCTCGATCCTGCTTTCCTCAACCCTGGCTGTCCCGAACGTGTTGACCATGACGGAAACCGGACTGGCCACGCCGATTGCGTAAGCAAGCTGCACCTCGCACACGTCCGCAAGTCCGCTAGCGACGATGTTCTTTGCGACATAGCGGGCTGCATAGGCAGCTGAGCGGTCAACCTTGGACGGGTCCTTGCCCGAGAAGGCGCCGCCGCCATGACGACCCATCCCGCCATAGGAATCGACGATGATCTTGCGTCCAGTGAGACCGCAGTCGCCGCGCGGCCCGCCGACTACGAACCGCCCCGTCGGGTTGACCAGAATTCTGATGCCTTCCGTCTCCAGGTGGGTCGGCAGGACAGGCTTTATGATTTCCTCAATGACGCCCTCGCGGACAGTCTCTTGCGAGACCTGCTCGTCATGTTGCGTCGACACGACGATGGTATCCAGGGCGACCGGGCGCAATCCCTCATACCGCACTGAGACTTGGGATTTCATGTCAGGACGCAACCAGCCAAGCTGTCGTGCCTTCCGGACATGGGCCTGTCGCTTCGTCAAGCGATGAGCGAGCTGGATCGGCAAAGGCATCAGGGTATCGGTCTCGCGGCATGCGTAGCCGAACATGAGGCCCTGATCTCCAGCTCCCTGCTGGAGATCTTGCCCTCGTCCCTCGTCAACGCCTTGGCTGATGTCGGGCGACTGCTCGGTGAGGGCATGAACGACGGAGCAACGCCGGCCGTCAAAGCCGACGGCCTCGTCGTCGTACCCAATGTCGAGAATCGTATCGCGCGCAACTTGGCTATAATCCACCTGCGCATCGCTGGTAATCTCGCCAGCCAGAACGACTATCCCTGATTTTACCAACGCTTCACAGGCGACGCGCGCCTTGGGATCTGTGCGGAGGACGGCATCGAGGATGGCATCCGAGATGTTGTCGGCCAATTTATCCGGGTGTCCCGCGCCAACCGATTCGGAAGAGAACACGAACTGCCTAGCCATAAATACCTCGCTTCGGGTGTTGGATGTGGTATGGGCATTTTGCTTGGCCCACCTTACTTGTCGGAGATGCCCGGGACCTCGAACGCAGCGCACAAGTCGGCAACGTCTCTTCGCACGCAGGCATGGAGATCTTCGTCCTCTGGCCGCTGGAGGACGGAGTCAATGAAGCCAGCAATTTGCACCATTTCCACATCGCGCATGCCCATTGACGTCACTGCTGGCGCCCCCAGGCGAATTCCGCTTGTGACCGCCGGATCCCGATGGTCGCCAGGCACCATATTAAAGTTTGTGATGATTCCTGCCTTTGCTAGTCGCTCGGCATAGGCCTTGCCCGACAGTGGCCGATCGCGAAGATCAAGGATCAGCATGTGATTGTCCGTCCCCCCGGTAACCAGGTCATAACCTCGCTCAAGCAGTGCATGTGCCAGAGCCTTGGCATTCTTGACCGTCTGTTGGCCGTAGCTTCGGAAGGACGGGTTCGCGGCTTCGTGCAAGGCAACCGCTAGCGCAGCGATGGCATTCATGTGGGGCCCGCCTTGCAGGTGAGGGAAGACCGACCGGTCTATTCGTCTGGCGAGATTGTATTTGCTCTTTGTATGATACAGGGCCTGATAGCGATCTTCGTTCCTCGACAAAATGAAGCCACCGCGGGGACCGCGGATCGACTTGTGGGACGTGCTGCTGACCACGTCGCAATGGCCTACGGGATTCGGGTGCGCTCCCGCGGCAATCAGGCCGCTGATGTGCGCAATGTCGGCTACGAGATAGGAGTTCGCTTCCAGGGCGATTTCTGCCATTGCCGCGTAGTCAAAGACACGTGGGTAAGCAGTTCCGCCGACCCAAATGAGCCGCGGCCGTTCCCGCTTGGCTGTCTCGCGCAAGCGGTCATAGTCAATCTGCTGTGTCTTTTCATCTAATCCATAGGGGACGCGTTGATAGTCAGTTCCGGAAAAATTAACCGCCCAACCATGAGTCAGATGGCCCCCTTCCGGAAGGGGCCGCTGCAGGTCCTGTTTATGATAGCCGTCGCGATGGGGCAGGAGATCGACCAGTAGTCGAACCAGCCCGCCGTCGTTGGATTCTGCTTTGAGATGGTACGAGCGCCATGGAGCCTGCTCGTTACAGCAAAGACAGTCGGCTCTGGCGAGCAGCCGGACGTGTCGCGCAACCCGCTCTCGACACACGCCCATAATCTCCGCTAGCTCGCAGACAGTTAGGTCCGCATGCGCACAAAGGCCCAGTATTCGAAGGCGGTCAGAATGCGCTGCCATGCGTAGGCGACTCACCAGTGTCATCATGGGTCAGGACCAAGCCCTACCGAATTTCTCATTTCGCGTTCTCCACAGAAGTTGCAGCTTTCAGGTTGTCTAGCGACCGGACAAATCTCGGTGGCCGCAACGACGGCCGACATCGCTGTGTCGAACAAACAAATGGGCGCTCTTCTTGCCTTTAGCCGAAACGGCAAGCAGTTAGGCGCGAGTCGAAGATTAGCGGGGCCACGGTTTTGACCCACTGACCTCAGATGGGTGCAACAACCCTACCATTCACAGCGAGCCGGAGTTGCTAAGACTCTATGAATTTCCTTGAAGGATCTGTTGCAACGTTTGACCAGCCCAGGCTGCCCGGTTTGCAGCGGTCAGGGTCAGGCGATCCATCGGCTCTGCGAGCACGATCACGAATCTGCCCTGCATCGCTGATCCGCTCCTGAAGGCCGGATGCAACAGCGACGTGCCCAGATCGGCGGCCGGTTTGCTGTCGACGACTGTCCAACCTTGCTTTTCGGCATGCAAGCAGCAGAGTCGTAAGCCTCGATCGAGGCGTCTCGCTGAATTGTCAGTTGAGTAGCGAGCGTAAATCCTCCGTCTCTCGACAATACTGCGCAATACGCGTGTCGAGCTCGTTCGTCTACTCTCGACCCCGTCTTCGAAGGCCTCTCGCCAAGCCACTTTATTCGATCCCGACTGAGGCTCGGGGGTCTTTCTGATCGTGGCTTTCCGGCTCCCAGCTCTGGGAGTCCACATCAACTGCGTAGCTCTTGCACCGCCGCGTTCTGCCTTTACCTGGCCCGTCGACGAGCAGCCGATCAGCGACACCCGCGCCGTCAAGTTGGACCCGGTTGATCGAGAACACCCCATTTGAGGCTGATTCAGTCGGGGAGGATCTGCCAACTCATCACAAGCCGATTTTTCGACGTGGTCCGCAATCACCATAGATCTTCGTGAAGAGAAAGGCGAGGCGCTTCCGATACATCCACGCCCTCTCCGACGGAGCCTGATCAGGCATTCCTGCCACTCTACCTGTCGGCCCACGTGGCCGCGTTTGCCGATCGGTAGCGCGCTGGTCGTCTACATCGCCCTGCAGGTTGGCCGGCGTGTGCAGATCATCCCTGCTGACGCTCGTAGAGCCCTTCAGGCGCTTCCGGCTGGCGTTTGATCAGCGTCAGCGTCAACCAGCGCGCGGTAAGCGCTGGCTTTTTCGAGCCCTCGATCTCAATCGTTACGCCCTGCGTCGTCTGCACCCAGCCTGACGGCCTGACCTTGACGTCGGCCAGTACGAAACGGGTGCGGATGCGCGATCCGGTTTTCACCGGCGCCAGGAAGCGTAGCGATTCGAAGCCGTAGTTGACACCCATCTTGCTGTTTTCGAGCGCCGGCATGGTCTCGAAAGTCATTGCCGACAAAAGCGACAGCGACAGGAAGCCATGCGCGATGGTGCCGCCGAATGGCGTCTCGCGCTTGGCGCGCTCCGGATCGCAGTGGATGAACTGGTGGTCATCGGTGGCCTCGGCGAACTGATCGATCATCCGCTGCGAGACCACCCGCCACGGCGACACGCCGAGTTCCTTGCCGACGCTGGTCAGAAGCACGTTGAGACTGATCGGTTCCACGCAAATTTCCTCCATTTCAACCGTTCGGAGCGCGAGCGGCTTCATTCCGTGAACAGTGTCAGCCCATGCTGCACCAACTGGCAGGCCATCGATCGGCGGGATGCGCCGGTGAGATGACTGCCGTCACGGCTAGTTCGCCGGCAATCTCATTCGGCGCGCCGATGCGGCCGATCGGAACGTGGCCGCAGACGTGCTTGGTTTTTACGTCGGTCGCGATGCACGCCTGCCGGCCACTAGCATTGCAAATTCCTGCGCGCGGCCCTTGCCCCGCCAGCAAAATGGCCTGCGCTGATAACGTTAACCGAAGTGCGATCCTCATTGCCTAACGGTGATCATTCCGCCGGCGCCGCTATGCGGTATCGTCAGAGATTGGTAAAATGAATTGTCTGGATAAGAACCATCCCTATCCCAAATGGGAGGAGCGGCAGACGCGGTGGTTTATGCGACGCGAGCACGGCTTCCTCAATCGACCGCCAGATGGCCGCCAAGTCCTTGCCAGCCGACGAGTGTCGAGACGCACGGGTTGTGGACCAACGTAAACATCCGTTGAGCGAGGTCCTGAGCTGTGGCCGCCTTTCAGCAGGGCCTGAACCCCGGCGGCGAGCAGTTGTTGTCCTTGTTGAAGCGCGCCGACCTCATCCACCGCCAGCTCTGAGCCGGCGAGAAGCGCCAGTTCAATAACATTGGGTGTGACGACTTGGCCTGCAGCGCCGAACGCATCTGATCGCCAACCAGACGGGGGTTGTAGATGAAGTATGTCCGTGACGATGTCGTACCGCAGTGACGGAAAGACAGCTGCGCATGCCCAAGGAGGAGAGCGTCTCGATATCGCGCTCGATTCCATCACCGCCGCTGCAGCCCGGTCCCTCCGGAACAAGCACATGCGGTTCATGCCTCAGCGCCATGGCTTTGTCTTTTCGGTCCGTTCTCGCGTGCGCGCTTCGGGATCGCCATTCAAGGTGATGTCGGTGACCACCGCCGCGATGTCCGCACCAGCCGCCAAGACTCCGTCGAGCCGGCCGGGGGTTAAAGCCGCCGATGGAGTCCAATGGGATCGGCGCCACCCGAGTCGGTTCATCTGATCATTAGAATGAGCGTTCGAAACGCAGGATGCCGCCGACACTGCTCTTCTTGTTGGCATTGGTCCAGTTCACGTTGGAAGCTTTCACTTTTCCGACAGCGGAGTTTCCGTAGCGGTCATAGTCGACTTCAGCCGTAACAGTGAAATCTGGAAGAAACGCATAGGCGACGTTCGCAGCGACACCATAGTTCTTGAGCTGATCACCCGAGAGCTGAAGGTTGAACGAAGTTATCTCGTTGAGCTCGTAAGCGGCGCCAGCCCAGAAAGCCCAGTTCCCGCCCCAAATTTTATAGAAGCCGCGACCATGAGCGTCTACCGCATTCGTGGAGTCGTAGTTGAGCTGGCCATTGGAACCGTAGCCGAACATTCCGAACAGCAACAGTTCGTTGGTGACATTGATGTCGACACGGACCTTGGCGGCCAGCGTTTCGTAGTTGTTATGGTAAGCGGCAACGCCGGTGATCGCTCCCCAGCCATGTGTGTATTTCAAGCCGCCGACTACGTGGGGAGCGTAGCTGTCGATTGTGCCGACCACGCCCGAGCCTTGTTCGAGCGAAACCACGGCCGAAAAGCCGTTCCCGGCGTCCAAGTAGTACTGAATCACATTGGTATCGAAAGCGCCGTACGGGACTGGCGTCTGGTTCAGTACATCACCCGCGCCGCCAATAAACATGTCGAAGGCCGACCAGTCCTTACCAACTCGGAGGCCACCAAGCTGAATCCAGGCGAAAGTCAAGATGCTGTCTCCGTTGAAGGCATAGGACCGAGAACTGTCCGAAACCGATGTGTGGTGGTCGCCGAAGTTCACGCGGGTCTCGGTGTAGGTCTTCAACGTGCCGAGTTCGGTCTCCTGGCCGGTCCAGGTTTTCAATGTGAAGCGTGTGTTGTTTTGCCACGTGCCCTGATGCTCACCAGTCCTCACATCCGAGGTTCTTGAGCGGTCAAACAATCCGACGTCGTAACGGACAAACCCGCCGATTCGCAGGCAGGTCTCGGTGCCTGAAATGTAGACGTACCCCGAGCCGTAGACGTCGCAGATCTTGACGTACTCTGTCGGGTCAGGCTCGGCGAGGGTGGTGACGGCGCGAGCGTTGGAAACGGCAATCAGTGCCGCAGTTGAGCCGAGGAGGAGGCTCCTAATGGTCATTGTCGATCTCCGCTTGAATAACAAAGGGATGGACGCGTGATTCTGTGAGCAACTTTGAAATACGCGCAATTTTGCTGCGCCGGCAGCTAAACTCTGAAGGAAGGCCGAGAATGTACTCTGGTAATTGTGGTTAGATATTAAGTTTAGTTTCCGATACATAATTATCGACGTAATGGGGGTATGCAAAATTTTGTACAATCACCACCGTCAACTCAGCTGGTAGAGGTAGGCGTCACAAAAGGGTTCGATTGCATTCGACCGCAAATGACGTGCCAGCCTGACGATCTAGCTGCGGCTTGAAGCTCAATTGTGCGGGCGGACCTTGGTTCGCGCTTCCTTGTTTTTGCCTTGCGGATCCACCCAAGCACGAACGGCAAACGTTTCGGCTACGGTTCGTCTGTTCGCTTCGCGACAGTGTCGTTCCATGGGGACAGCATTGTTTGCGGTGAGCCCCGACGTTGAGCCATCTGCGGCGGCACCGTCGGCACGACGCCGTCATTTTGGCGAGCTGATGGTCGATAACTACGCGCTGCAGCCTTGCACCACTGAGTCAGTAGGCGCCAGCCTTGGTATTGCGGCGGACCGGACTGTCGCGTCGAGCAGGTTCTCGTCCTGAAAGCGGCGCGCCACAGCTAATGCTTCTTGCCAGCAATTCACACGACGAGCTCATCGAAATGGCAGAGTTCACTAAGAGCGGCACTAGCTTGCGAGCAAAGTGTGGTCCCAAGACCTATTGTCTCGTGGGATGCGGCAGCTGCGCTTAGCAGAATCTCCGGGACGCAGGTGAAGGGAAGGGATGGTGGAACAAACCGGTGCGCGTGAGGGTCGCGGCGGGATCACCATTGTCAGTCGGTGACCGAGTGCTCAGACCATCGCTGTCCAGCCAAAGAGCGAACGGCGCCATTCCTAAGACATCCAGTTTCGAGCCCATAGCGGAACGGACTGACATAGCGCAAAGACACAGGCGAGCGCAGCGGTAGGTTTGATTGTTATCAAGCATGGGATGGTGACCGTTGCAGACCACGAAATTTCGACAGGCCCGGCTGCCTTGGTACACTATCTATCCGGCTGTGTCGGAGTTCTCTGGGGCGGTCGGCGCCGAGGCTTATGAGGACTGGCTTAGGAACCTGCCGGCTAACGATCCGGTGTCACTCTATCTGCACGTTCCGTTCTGCCGATCAGCGTGCTGGTATTGCGGCTTTCCCACCACCATCACCTGCCATGATGCGCCGATCCTCAACTATCTGGCGGCCCTGCGTGACGAGATCCGTCTGGTTTCGGAGCGAGCGCCGCAGACGATGCCCGTGAGCGACATACATTTCGGCGGCGGAACGCCGTCTCTCATAGGACCAGCCGAGTTCCTTGCTCTGATGGAGTTCCTGCGACGCCACTTCGCCATCTCGAAAACAGCTACTGTCGCCATCGAGATCGACCCACGCACGTTCACGCCCGAGATGGCGGAAGCCTTAGGAGCGGCCGGCGTGAACCGCGCGAGCCTCGGCGTGCAGAGCTTCGATCCCATTGTTCAAAAAGCGATCAACCGGATCCAGAGCGAAGCCCAGACGTCGGCTGCCGTGAAAATGCTGCGCCGGCATGAAATAAACCGGATCAACTTCGACCTCATCTACGGCCTGCCGCGTCAAACGGTGGAGTCCTGCGTCGAGACAGCGAGGGCGGCGGTCGCCATGCGCCCCGACCGGCTTGCCGTGTTCGGCTACTCACATATACCATCCCAAATAAAGAATCAGCGCCTCATCGAGGAGGAATTTCTTCCCGACAGCGCTGCCCGCGCTGAACAGCATGCGGCTGTCGCCGTGACGCTGAGTGCCGCCGGCTACCGAGAGATCGGGCTCGACCATTTCGCCTTGCCTGACGACGAGCTCGCGCTGGCACAGAAAACCGGTCGCCTGCGGCGTAACTCGTTGGGCTACTCGGCCGACACCTGCAGAACCCTGATCGGTTTCGGCGTGTCGGCTATCGGCCGCATCGGCCAAGGCTACGTTCAAAACGAAGTTACACGGGATTCCTACATCCAGCACATCGCAGATGGCCGACTGGCGACATCGAAGGGCCATCGCCTCACCGACGACGACCGCGCGAGAGCCGCAATTATCGAGCGATTAATGTGCGATTTTGAGGCCGATTTGCCGGCAATCTGTGCCGCCTACGGATCTGATCCGATCCGTCTTCTCGATTCAGCTGAGCGCTTGGCGATCCTGGCCAACGACGGGATAGTGGATTTCGAAAACGGTTTTGTCCGCGTACGGCGGGAGCATCGCTTTTTGACTCGCGCGGTCGCTGCCGCCTTTGATGCTTTTCTCGATAGAGAGGGCCTATGTATACCCCGCAGGTGAAGGCAAGCATACAATACGGAAGCTACGCGCCCGCTAACCGGGCATCATCGAGCCGAGACCGCCCATCGTAAGCTGATCATGCACGTGGATGAGGGTAGATCTCAGCCGGCTCATGCTCGTTCAGTATCCCACGATCTGCTCTTCAGAAAAGCGGCTGCGCTTCATGTACTGCCGCCCTCTGAGTGGGCCACGAACTTCAATCGGGATGAGGCCGCAGGGGCAACGTCAACACGCACCAAAATGCTCATGAGAGACCCAGATTGATGGTGTGGAACGGCCCCGCTACCGACAGCATCTAAGTGCTAAAACGTGGTCGTTGCGAGCAACGCCACAGGGAAGGGAGCCGTTCCGTGAAGCAGGTTAGCACCATCGGCCTGGATTTGGCCAAGAACGTTTTTCAAATTCATGGCGCCGATGCCGAAGGCGCGCCGATTTTCAATCGCAAACTGCGTCGAGCCGAGCTGCTGGGCTTTTTCGAAAAGCTTCCGCCGTGTCTGGTTGGTTTGGAGGCGTGCGGCGGTTCGCACTATTGGGCGCGCGAGATCGCGGCGCTCGGTCACGACGTGCGTTTGATCCCGCCGATTTATGTGAAGCCCTTCGTAAAACGGGGCAAGACGGACGCCGCCGACGCCGAAGCGATCAGCGAAGCCGTCACCCGCAAGACCATGCGTTTCGTTCCGATCAAATCTGCTGATCAACAAGCAGCGGCCATGGTGCTGAGGACGCGCGCCCTTTTGATCCGCCAGCAAACTCAGGCGATCAACGCGCTTTACGGGCATTTGTCGGAGTTGGGCGTTATTGCCGCCCTCGGCACGGCTAAAGTGGCTGCGTTGATCGAGGTCGTACGGGACGAGGAGGACGTTTGCCTGCCAAAAGCCGCTCGACTGGCTTTGGCTGAGATCGCCGATCAGATCGAGGCGCTGACGCGTCAAATCGACAAGCTCGAACAAGGGATCGTCGGCGAAGCGAAGCGCGATGAGGACATGCGACGGCTGACCACAATTCCGGGCGTCGGAGCGATCACGGCGGCTTCCGTCAAAGCGCTGGTCCCGGATCCCGACGGGTTCAAATCCGGCCGTGACTTCGCCGCCTGGCTGGGACTGACGCCAAAGTCTCATTCGAGCGGTGGCAAGGAGCGGCTCGGCGGCATATCGAAAATGGGCAACCCGACGCTCCGCTCGCTGCTCGTTTGTGGCGCGACGTCTGTCTTGCGGCGCGTTAAGGGAAACGACAAAGCGCTGCGATGGCTAGTGACCCTTTTGGCGCGGCGGCCTTTCAAGGTCCTCGCGGTCGCGCTCGCCAACAAGATGGCGAGGATTATCTGGGCGCTGCTCACCAAGGGCGGGAAATATCGAAATACTGGTGCGGCAAGCGGCGCAGCACGCGCCTGAGCCGAACGACGACCAGGACGGACTGGCCGGCGCGACGCCGGACAGAGGCAAGGTGCACAATTAGACGATGACCCACTGGAGGAAATCCCGAGACGAGAGAGGCCGGCGCGACAATGCGCTTACAGCGCGTCAGATTGATCAGCCCCTCGCATCGCGAATTTCATCGAGGCCAGCGGTCTTACACCGCGCTGAAAGGCCGAACATATGACCGCACCTATCCCGCTGGGTGAAATGTCTAAAAAAGCGCTTGCCCGCGTGGCCGTTCCACAGTTGCTAGGTGTGTGGTCTCCGAATGAGATGGTGCGGATTGGCTTGAAGATTGACGGGTCTTTCGTCCAGGCCTCGCAGATGACCTGGTAGGGCGTTCGCCATCGCAGAGCCTTGAGGTGCTTAGCGAAGTTGTAGGCGGCGACGAAGGCCAGGACATGGGCCTTGAGGCTTTGCAGGTCGTCGTAGTGGTAGACCTTGACCGTGGCATCCTTGATGGTGCGGTTCATCCGCTCGGCCTGGCCATTATCCGGTATTGTGATCTGTGGTGCCTTTTCGTCCTACTGTTCTTCTTTGGGAACGGCCTTATGGTGAGCCCATCCGGGACGTGGGGCACCGGGAGCACGAAAGTGCGGGCAGGCCGTCTTTAGACCGTGGGCTGAGAGCCCGAGCTCGTTACATGGCCGCCCCTCGCGACTTTCCCGGATGCGGACACGATCGATGCCGGCGTTCTGGCGCAGCTCTATGCCAGCGGCTTCCTGCCGGAAGTCTGGATTCCGGACGAACCGACGCAGGCACTGCGCCGGCAGGTGACGCGGCGCAATCAGATCGTCCGGCAAAGATCACGCTTGAAGAATGTCATCCAGTCGATCCTTCATAGCCACCTCATCCCGTCCTGCCCGCATGCCGATCTGTGCGGCGCCAAGGGCCGGTCTTGGTTGAGCGAACAGATCGTGCCGGAAGACGAGCGCCTCGCGATCGATCGGCATCTGCGCGAGTTCGACCGATTGGGCGACGACCTCCATGTTATCGAGCGCGATCTTGCCCGCTCGACTCTTGAAGATGAAAGCGTGAAGCGGCTGATGACCATTCCTGGCATCGACATGACCGTCGCGCTTGCAATGAAGGCCGCGATCGGCGACGTGTCGCGCTTCGAGGAGCCGCAGAAGTTTGTGAGCTATCTTGGCTTGAATCCGAGTGTCCGGCAATCAGGGTCAGGACCTGCCTACCACGGACGGATCACCAAGCAGGGACGCGGACATGCCCGCGGCATGCCCGTTGAAGCGGCCTGGGCGGCGGCACGCGCACCAGGACCGTTGCCTTCTTCCTGCGCGTGCGAGCCCGGCGCGGCCAGCATGTCGCGGCCGTCGCAACCGCACGCAAACTCGCTGTCGTGATCTGGCATCTGCTGACGAAGGTCGAGAGTTACGCGTGGGCTCGACCCTCCCTGCATGCCAAGAAGCTGCGCGATGTGGAACTCAAGGCCGGGAGCAAGGCTGTGCGCGGCCAAAAGGGGGCCGCGCATGTCTACAACATCAAGAGCCGCCGGGAAGAGGAGAGGCGCTGGGTGGAACAGGCCGAGGGCGCATACGCGCGCTTTGTCTCCGGCTGGAACCGACGAGGTCCGAAGAAGGCGCGCACGGATGCCGCAAATGAGGTACGACGATAGAGGCTTCGCGGCAGGACTCTCACCTCGATCCTGCTCTTCGCCACGCGGTCATCCATGCGCGAGAAGAGAATATCGCAAATCTGACCAAAAAGCGCTTGCTCGATGTCGTTAGCGATGCAGACGCGGTCGAAGATGTGCGGACCCAAGAAGCGGCGGCTGGGGCCGTCGCGGTTCTTGGGCAGGTCGGCGAAGGCCATGCCATTGTCGGTGAGCACGATGTGGATCTGGGTAGGGGAAGACCTCCACCACGTTTTTGAGGAAGGCTGAGCCTTCCATCATCCCGGCGCTGTCGTGGACTCGACATAGGTGAACTTCGAGACGCGGTCGATGGCCAGGAACATGATGAGCTTGCCGTCGGCGTGGCGCAGCTCGCAGCTGTCGATGTGGACATAGCCGATCTCGTAGGTCTTGAATCGCTTGCGCTGCTCCTTGGTCTCTTCGACCGGCAGCCGGGAGACGCCGTGACGCTGGAGGCATCGGTGCAGGGCGCTGCGCTGAGGTCTCTCAGGCAGCCGAGTACGTCGTCCAGCGGCAGCAGCGTCTTCTGCCGGAACGCCACCACGATGGCTTCCTCGGCCGGCGTCAGCACAGTGCTCTTCGGCGCCTTGGGACCCATCGGCGCATTGGCCGTCGTGTCCGGCTGCGCCATTTCTTTACCTCAATACGTCCGGATGCACGCCTCGCGACGCTAGGAGATTAGAACGCACCGCGTATCGATCGGGCAGCAAAGGCTTGCTGTCGGAACTTCGACAATGTCCGAAACGAGACAGATCGCGCTCAGAGTTAACGCATCGTCCCAGCATCATAGTTTCGATTGGCGCGAGACTTGCTGGTCGACGGTCGCTCTTACGCTCTCACGTAAAACAAAGATCTAGTGATGATCCGGCGGAAGAGTGAAAACTCTGGCACAAAATGGAGCGCCAAAATGACTACGCCGATTCAGCAATTGACAAATCAGGTCGATGACAGTTCTGGACCAAAATATCAGCCGCCTTGGGATTTCCTGCCAACCGACACGAATACAGGCGTCGGCGGAAAGTACATCTACATTGGCTATATTCTTGGAAACAGCAATCCTGTGACATCGATCAACTTCGTTGCATACAACGAAGCGCAATCGAATCCGCCTTCTGGTTGGCAATGGACGGGCCAAGACCTCAAACAAGGGGCAGGCGGGAAATACATTTACATGGTCTGGAAAAACGGCGAAACAGGCAATCAGCCCATCACAGCCCTCCAACTGCTTGTAACCAATCAGTCCACACCGCCAGCTATCGCTGGGTATGAGGCAATCAATCAAGACCTGAATCAAGGTGCGGGTGGACCTTACATTTGGCCGTATTACAGCACGACAATTTCGATGCAACAGAAGGAAGAGGCCATCCTAGCAAAAGCATAGACGAGCCAAGGCCACGCTGCGTCTGCGCTGCAGTTAGCTGCGGCGCGGATGCGTACTACTTTGCAATCCGCCCTCAAGAACACTGCGCACGGACGGCGTTTGTTTCGCCTGGCAAAGATGAAGCACCGACCATCCGCCTATGGATTTACGTCGGGGACCGGGCCTTTCTCCCACACTGACGCATACAGCGCTGACCGCGACGGCCTTCCGAAAGTCGCCGTATCGCCATGCGTAGGCATTTCGACCACTTGATGCTCAGCCTCATACCCATCGACCAACATTGCTGCTCGTCGAACTCAGGGGTGCCGGGAGCAGCCGACATGAGGTCGGACAGCCGTTCGAGCGCGGCATCGTAGACCTGCTCGTTCCTGATGACCCGGTGCGACGCTCCGTATCTGAGGCCAAGAGGGACGACATCGACAGCCTGAGCCATGACATCGCACGTGACGGATATGCCCCACAACTCACATCAGCGGAAACCGCAGCCCGCTCAATGAACGGCCCAGGATTCTCCCGGTGAATCATGCCTTTGGCAAAGGGTAGGATTTAACATTCAAGAAAGCGGAGATGCGCCAAATCAGAACCCGGTGAACTGTGTCTACTACCCACGTGTTGGATTCGTTGCGGGCTGCCTCAAGCCGCGAGGGGCAGTTCCATGTTTCGCCGATCGAATAGCCCTCTGGTCAACGCCCTAGGATGACTGAAAGCGGCACTGCCACGTAGCCGGGATGTGGCGTTGTGTCGTTGGCCGCGGTCATGATGATCGGCGCTGGCAGCGACTCGTCGATCTTGGCTGGTCCAATTCGATCCCAATCGTAGAGGAAGATGTCCTCGTAGAATTTGGCAATGCCACGGTCGTAGAAGATCAGGCTCGCATCGCGGTTAAATCCGGTTCCGGCTGTGGTCCAATTGTGGCTTCCGATAAGCACCGCTTCGCCGTCCACTATGATGCCTTTGGTATGACAGTTCTTCTGCTTGCGGATTTTGCCTGTGTCGAAGCCGTAGTCCTTGGCATCGCTGATCGTCTCTCGGTCGTCCGAACCGAAAGAACGGAAGATGACGCGGACGTCGAGACCTGCTTTCTGCTGTGCCAAGAGGGCATCGAGCAGCTTGCAGTAGTTGTCGCCCACGGTTTTGGTGTTGAAACTCTGGTTCTGAAAAAAGATCGTGCGTTTCGCTGACCGGACGAACGGCAGCACTACGTCGATGTAGTTGTCGGGCGTAAGGATCGGCTGCACGTCGATCTCACGCGTGTCCGTCATCGGCTGGAAGTAACGCGGCTTCGCCGCCGCTTCGAGCGTGTCGAACGTCAGGTCAGCCGGCACCCACACCAGCGGCTCGTCCATCACCGATTCTGGCGCTCCCTTGGCCTCCTCGAGGTCGCGCAGGATGTGCGCTTCGTAGAGCTGGCTTAGCTCCTTGTCTTCAAGCACCACGTGCCACTCACGGTTGTATAGCCTGAGCGCGTTCGCATGACCCGGGTTGGTTAGCGGCGCCACCTCGGGCTGGTTGGAGCTCTGCCAGTTGCCGCTTGACAGCCACATTGCCGAGCGGTCGCGTACTGCGACCTTGATATGGTAGGCGGAATCGAAGATCCCAGTCTTGCCCACGCTCGCTGGAGCAAAGTTGAATTTGCTGCCCTTTTGGTCGCGAATCTTATCCACGGCTTCGTAATCGGTGAAATCGCCCGCGTGTACCTTGCCGCCCATCTGCAACACGAGAGACATCGTCTCCGCTTTGGTCTTGACCGCGTCGAGAACGCCGTTTACCACGTTGACGGCTCCAAAATCGTACATCGCCACCACCAGCGACTTCGTCGTTGCCGCAAGGAACGGCCCTAGCACCGGCCAGCTTGCGTCGGGTCCCGTATGCAATGTGAACTTTGTCGACGTCTTGCGTCGTGTGAGAGGCAGATCGGGCCGCGGCTTGTAGCTGGTATGCCAGCTAGGCGGTGCCTCGTCGCCGACGCTGAGTCCCATAAGGTCGGACGTCGAGGCGACCGTTACGTCTGTGCGTACGCCATCGATGTAGGAAGGAAGCGGTATCACCCCGCGCGACTCGAGCGCGCCGAGGTCGACCTTGCGCTTGACCGCGATAACCACAGCGCGCTCGTCGGTGATCTCACCATTCTCGAAGCGATACCCCGGTTTGACCGCAACGACGTCTTCGCGATTTGCAAGAAGAGCGCGTGCAGTGCGTACGGCGGCGAGCGTCTTTTCCCTGGCTGGAGGAGGGCTGCCCGCGGGCGGTGCGGCGTTGGTCGAGGCCGGACCGGCGGTAGGAGTTGGCGTAGGGCCGACCGACGAGGCGGCACCAAACATCGGCGACGCAGCGCCGTCGATCTCGACTGTAATCCTGAGCGGTACCGTGAAGGTGATACCACCCCGTCCAGAGCCTGAATTGCCTCCCCCGCTGCTGTTGTCGGGCCTTATAAATCCTCCAGTGTGCTCCAGTAGGCCGCGTGCGCGAGCAAGGCAGCGCTTGAGCTGGTCCATCGGCACCGCGTCGTTCTCAATGAATTCAATGCCGCGATAATGCAGCGCCACCACCTGCCCGGTACCGATGTCTATGACCGGTGAGCCGGAGTTGCCGCCCAAAGTCGCGCAAGAATGGGTAATGTTGTCGCCGCCAACGCCGAGGAGGTTGCCCACCGCCACCCGCTTCTTGTCGTAGACACCGCCAAATATCTTGTTGACGAGCTGCTGATCCGAGAACCGGACGCCGCTTGCCGGATATCCGACCACGGCCACAGGCAGCTTTGCCCGCGGCGTGTCGGGGGCAAGCTGCAGCTTCATACGCCCGACGGATGACGAGTTCTGCGCGAGCTTTAGGAAGGCGACGTCGGGTAGGTTTTCCGGCGCCACCCAGACGACTCGCTCGACCGCCACAGGCTCGGAGGCTGCGTTCCCGAATTCCTGGAGGAAATCGATATCGGCACCGATCGGCGTGCGCGCGTCGAAGCCGAGCTTGAAGGTGAAGCCTGCCCCGCAAGTTTCCGCAAAGAGGTTGGCAACATGCCGATTGGTGACCACCAGCCCGTCGTCGATGACCCAGGCCGTTCCGACAAACGGGTTGTCGAAATTACTCACGTCGACGCGACCGATCGAGGCCATGCTGCGATTGAGCAGCGGCGCGTTAGTCGTCAGGATCTGTCGCCAAGCCGTCGCCTCGGCGCGGGCGCTGTTGATGTCGATGGCGTTGTTTTGGACGAGGAAGACCGGCGTGCCCACCGCGAATACGATGGTTTCGTCATTGGTGATTGGCGGCGGGGGCGGTATAGGTGCGCCATCCGCGCCGCCGGGCGGTGGTGCGCCTGGAGGGGGCGGTGCCCCGCCGAGGGCCGCCTCCACACCCTCCTCGGCCGGCTGCGCCGTGGCCCGGGGCCATAGCGCGCGTTCATCGCCTTGGTGGCATCGGCCACCCATCCGGAATACTCCGCTTGTCTCTGCACTTCGCCGATATTGGCCAGCACTTCCGGCGAACTCGCGTCGGCAATTTGCTTGGCTATGGTGCGCAGCCGTTGCGAGTCGGCGACTGTCATTTTGGACCCTCCACCCAAATCTTACAGTGACTTCCTAGCAAATATAACGCGGAGTATACGCCTGTCACTTTATTAGTCGGCGCATATTATCCAGGATTGGATGCCTGCTTCTCTTGCTAACCCAAAGAACAGAAATGCAGACGATATTTGTTTTTTATATAAAGACTAGCCTTGTTTTGCGTGTCACCTAAAATCCGAACATTGACGCAGCCATCGAACGGGCTCGGCACAGGAGCGGGCTACGCCTGATTTCCCTCAGCAGCACGACCTACACCGCTGCTCGATCGGTCACGGCTAAATCTTGACAATCCGAAAAAGCACTCCTCCCAAGGACAGCCCCTGGGTCATGGGGGGGGTGAGTTCGACCAAGGGCGAGCAAACTTCCACAACGGGTCTGATCGCGACACTCGGAAATAGACTGCCGCTGTCGAGAATTGGCGGATGGAGATGGATGGCGTCCGCCCGTCGTTCTGCCAGTCGAAATGCGTCCGGGAGTCGAGCGAGAAATGCTTAAGGGGTTACTCGGATTCCAATAGCCGTCGCCTAACGAGGCATTCCCGTTTCACCAAGCTTCAGACGATCTTCTGTGGCCTTTCAGGTCCATGCTGCAGTGAGATCATCTCGGCGGCCCTTTCGTACGCCTTTTGAAAACGGTCTGGGCTGTTTGCACGCAGATTATTCACTACCCTCACATGCATGGACCTATCGGTCGACCACTCTTTGATTCCGAATCTTTCACAGATGTTCGCCGCGGGCTGGCGACCCCATGAATCTTCGCCCGTGCAATCGGGGTGCACTACAAGGCTATGGAAATAGCCGTCTGTTCCCACTTTGGTGTCCCATGATTGATGCTTCGCATGGGCAACCATGGCCGTTGCCTGCGTGCCTGCAATGTCTTCGAGGGCTTGGGCAAAACCCGCTGCGAATTTCGCAGGCAGAGCGGGCTTTGGCCGTACATTGATCGGATGAAGGAACTGCTCGTTTTTCGAGATCACCCCGGCAGCTCGCAACACATGCGCCTCATCTGCCTGTTGCCGTATTGGAAGAAACCTCAGGCGCTCTTCATCATATGTTCGGGTTGCAACGCCTGCATTGCGAACGTTGGTGGGCAACGTTCACGCGCCAAACGAATGACAATTGAACTGTTGAATTCGGCGATCTTCTTAATGCCCCTCGCATCATAGAGGAGGTCATTGTCATCCCCGACGTAAACGCGGAGGGGCACCATCTGCGCCTTCTGAGATATTGTCGGAACGCCCTCGAAATAAGTCACCTTGGCGCCCGACGCCTTGTCGGGCTCGACGTCTTCCGGGCCGAGTTCGATGCAGGCGCCGAGATAGGTGTTCATCGAGCGCTCGCCATCGGGCGTGACGAAGATCATCGAGCGCGCCGTCGGCGGCTGGCCTTCGAGCGGTTTGGTGCCGAAGGCGACGCCCTGGGCGTGGATGTCGTGGGCATAGATCTCGCCGAGCGCGTCGTTCGACACCTTGCCGAAGAAGGCAGCGCGCCCGCCGAAGCTGGCGACGCCGGCGGCCGTGTTGCCGGCGCTGCCGCCCGAGGCTTCGATCGCCGTGCCCATGCGGCTGTACAGCAGCTCGGCGCGCCTTATGTCGATTAGGTTCATCGCGCCCTTGATGATGCCGTTGGTCTCGAGAAACGCCTCATAACACTGGGCAATGATGTCGACATTGGCATTGCCGATGCAAAGCACGTCATAGTCCGGCATCAATGTCTCCGCTTGGGAACCCGCCGGCCTTCTTGCCACGCCGGTCGGGAGCGGGACTAGCAAGTGGGCTTTCCGTTTGCCAATGCGTTCGTTGCCGGCCCTCACGGGTCGGAGTCCCTGCGGTGAGCGCCTCACCTGCGAGGCTACATGGCGGCCGTGGAGATTACCTCAGCAGCGGCGCCCGATCGGAAACCTTAGCACCTCCGCGCTTTGGCGTGGCTGCTTGAACTCTTCGACGGC
>NZ_JAMYQP010000049.1:0-35344 GCF_040320945.1 Mesorhizobium sp. M0587 | reverse complement strand
CAATAATCTGCTCTTCCGTGAACCGCTTTCTCTTCATCAGTCCGTCCTTCGATCAAGGGCCGGACTCTAATCTCAGATGGAGGAAATTCTCAGTGGCAGGTCACTGGCATTCCATCGGGCCATGTCTTGTGCGCGGATGATCCGGTAGAGCCCATGCTTGAACGAGGCCCCACCGAAGCTGGCCAGCAATTGATTCAAGCCGGGGATTTTCGTGTCGCCGGCCTGCTGACCTGCATCCGCAGCCACCCTGCTTTCTATCGCAAAATTCTGTCGAAATATCTCGAACAACGTGCCCCCCATGATTCTCGCCCCTGCTTCGGCCTGCTCTCGCTGTTTGCGAAGATATCCAGTTGGTTGCGCTACACCTCCGCCATAGCCGTCCAATCCCGACCAGAATGCGTTCCTCGCCGGTCGGCCCGCCCGGCCCGGCCGGCATGCCGAGTTCGATTCTCATTCTCGCCTAGACGCGCACCTTGTCCTTCTTGGCCATACCCGGTCGGGCGATTTGCTCGTGGGCGAAACTTACGTAGATATTACAACTAATTCTACCCAACATAGCAAATAATGCAACATTGATCGCGTGTCTGTTCATGCAGCTATTTGACCTCGAAGTTCCATCTTTTCAGTTGGATAAACAATATTATGATCTTGAGCTGCCGAATTAACGGCCCGATAGCATTGTGAAGGGCCTGGCGATCTTCGGGCGCCGGCACATCACTCCTGAAGCAGCGGCAAAACCTTCTCGTCGAGGAATTTGAGACGCCCGTCCAACATCTCCGCGTTGGCGGGATTAGCGGGGACATTAACAGGGATCAGCTTCGCTACCGACTTGCCTTGACGCGCCGCTTCAACCCAATCTTCCATTGCGCCGATATATCCATCCAGCGCCTCATAGGGAGTCTCGACATCGTCGCCGGGCATATATGCTGGAGGTACATCACCTACGATCACCCATATCCATCGGGGCACATCTCGTCTCCCCGAAGAGATCTCGAAGAGAAAAATGTATATTATCCCCTCGGCACCGTACCCAAAATACTCGGCTTCGATATTCTTTACCCAATCATAGGACTGAAGGTATTCACGAGCTTCGAGAAGTGCCGCATCAAGGTTATTGTCTGCGTCGGGATCGCCTGCCGCAAGGGGCAAACGACTGACTTTACTGAGATCTGGCGTAACTGCGTTCACGATTTCTCTCCACTACTCATTTCGTCTGGCGCCATCGTTTCTTACCTCGGCGCCGAACCGGAGGTTTGACCAGGCGCTTGACAATAACTACCGACAGACCACCCGGCTTCGCGAGTTAAGGACTACTTAGTCGACGTCGAACGGTTCGATGGATGCGGAGGGCAGCCCGAGTTCATCAAGCACATCCAAGGCGCGCTCCGATATCACGAGGTATAGTTCCTGATTGATCCCGAAGTCGTCATGACCTGCCCTGCCGTCCACCTTGAGCCAGACAAACGGAGGGAGCACGACGTCGGGCTGCACTAGGTGAAAATCCTCGGATGTGGTTACCTTCGCGTCTGCGAATGTGGCGCCAGAGATGCCGATAGCGAGTAACTCATGTTTGGCTTCTTCGGTCACGAGAAAACAGGGAAACGAGGTCACGAGTGCGTCTCCGAGCCAGCCCGCGAAACGATAGTGGAGCTTGCTCACGATGGGCGGATGAACACTGGCGTCCTCGATGGTGCCTTCGCTCAGTTCGCCAGCTACTAGAGGCTTTACTGTGTAATATGGCATTACCGAATTGTCCGCCGTCACCGCAGCAGGTTCTTCCGCCCCAGCCATCCTCTGGCCAAACGCAACAAGGCTGCGCCATATCCTTGCGACCACCGCTAACTCCCTTTCAGGTCTCTGGAGAGATCCGCCTTAGTCATCTCCACCTTGTTGCTGACGAATTGGGAACGAACACGTGGTCACCGTATAGGATCGAAACAATTGCCGTCGATCGTATTACGGTGACAGTGCACTATTTTCCATATTCCAGTCGAAGGTTCACTCCAGTCACATAGGTGAGATCGAGACAGTGCACTGTCAACGTAATTCGGGAGATGGATTTCATTGTCTAGACGTGCGGTGACAATGCACTTCTACCATGTCCGTCCGATTGTTATCGTGATGGGTCAACGGGAAGGCGAGGCAAGCGAAGAAAAAATAGTGCACTGTCGTTGCAATTTTTGCCTTCTTCCCGAGATCGCCGGACAGAAAACGGCTTTTACATAGAGATCTTTTACATAGAGATATTGTCCCACCGAATTGTCGATCGACTGTGATGGCGACCATCAGTCACTCTCGACCCGAGGCGGCAACCATCGCCTCAGCAGGGGCCATATGGCCGTCTCCGCAAAGCGTTATATGCGCACTGGTGTTCCTGGTGGCAGGCCTCGCACCTTCGCGATAATTTGACCCATGATGTGCCAGTAGACATCCAGATCCGACAATTCGAGATTCTCGATTGTGTCCTCGCCGCCGAGAAACAGCGGTGTCTTGCTGCCTATGCATTGAGTATAGGCTGGTTCGGCGCCGCCGGCTTCCCGCCACATTGCGTACCCATCCGACGCCAATGCCGCATCCTGATCTTCGATGAGTTCAACATCGTGGAAGGTTCGGATATTGCACGGCATTTGCAGAGCCTCTCCTGTGCGAGGCTCAAACAGCACGACGCCAGGTTCGCCTTGCTCCGATCTTCCAGTCTCGATCGCAAAAGCGGTCCCCTGCCAATCGTAGCCAAAGCATGTGATTCGTCCGGTGAACTCGGGAAATCCCAGGCTGACCCTGGCATTCCACCGGGTCACGTCCTGTGCACGGACGATCCGGTACAGACCATTTTTGAACGATGCGCCGCCGAAGCTTTTGAACAGCTCGTTCAAGCCAGGCACTTTCGTATCCAGCGATGAATTGCCAGCCACAGTCGGCACCGTGCTATCTATTTGGAAATTTTTTCGGAACGTCTCGTACACCGCGATCTCCAATCGTTACCTTGTTGATTTTAGTTCCGTAAGGCAAATGCTTGATTTTGTGTCTTATCTGCGAACCAAGACTGGTGTTAACGCTGGCATCGATGGCCGCCATATTCTCCAGTATGTCGCCTCCGCCTAGCTGCAAATCAATTCTGTGATCGACATGGCTGCCGGCGGGCACGTGGTTACCAGCAGCCAAAAACCTTCTACGAGCTGAACCAAATAGCCGCACAGCACGGCTAACCACAGTGAGGGCATCGGTCAATAACTTAACTTTGAGATCCGCCGCCGCCCGTTGCGCAGCATTCCACTCAGGCATGTAATATAGGTGCAGATCGTGGCCAGCAGAGGCTTCGTCTGTAGCGGCGCCAGTGCCTTCGCTCTCCACCGGAAGCGGGTCGGGAGCCGGACGAGCCGACACGTCTGTGCTTGCGCCAGAATCTGACCTTGAAGGGGAATCGGCTACCTCCGTAGGCAGAACGGCTCGCTCTTGGAACCTTTGGGCCAACTGCCCATAGATCGCGCTAAGGCCTTCATCGAGGAGCTTGCCGCCAGCATTCCAGAATACACCTGAAGCTATCCCACTGCCGATGGACTGGTCACGGCCGGTGGCCTCCGCGGCGCCGTACCCACCCCCCTCAATGCCAGTAAGACCAATGCGGGCAAGAAGGCCGGACAAGCCCTCCATCGTCGTCGTGCCAAACCTACCAGCAAGTGTAATGCCCGCTTGACCAAGACCGCGGCCGCTCAGATATGCGCCAAGCACACCTGCAGCGATTCCCGCAGATCCAGCTCGATCCCGTGCATCTTGTGTCCCGGCACGCTCAGCGGCGAGCTCTTCCTCGTAGTTGCTCCCCGAGATCAATGAATTCATCCGCGCAGCGAATTTGTCGCCATACCCAAAGGTCGCGCCGTCCGCCATCAGGCGTACGGTGTCATTGAGCGCCACGAGCGGCTTCAGGTAGGCAGGCAGGGCGTCGAAAGCAGCCAGATTTCGACTGACACGCTCCTCCGCGGATACGGGAACTGCGTTGTTCGCAATGCTTCGTGCAATCCGAGACTGGTTCTCGTCGCTCAGTTGCAGCGCCATGGCTGCCAGAACACCCGGGTCAGACGTGCCCGCGAACAGATCGCGCAGCACTGCATCCCGCTCGCGTTGCGGCACGCTCTCATCGTTCAACGTGTCGACGAGGTATTTAACGACAGACAACGGCAGCGGCTGGACTTTCTTGATTCCAAGCTGCAGCTGCACGGCGACAGAGCGGGTGATCGCCTTCTGGTAGGCAGCCGGATCGTAGCTGTCGTCGCTTGATACCGCGTTCCAGTATGCGTCCGCTATCGGGTCGATCTTGCGGATAAAGTCGGCAGGAGCGGCGGCACGAGCCTGCAAAACCTGCCTGGTGGCGGCTAATGTTATCTCGAACTGCGCCTGATCTTGCTCCGAGGTGGTACTGCCCGGCTTTGGCTCGGCTGCGAGCAGCTTGGCATCAATGGCATCTCTCGGCATTCTGACCATGTCGAATGCCTGAAGACCGACCTTGAAGGTCCGTTCGAGAGCCAGAGACTGTTCGCCGCCCTCCTCGGTGCCGTAGACTACGGCGAAATCACTATCGTCCGGCTTCTTTCCAGCGTAACCGCCGGTGTACATGAGGGCGTCCGGTGCGTTCTGGTGAGCGAGTCGAATATTGGTGCGCGCATCGAACAGCTGCTCAGTCATCGCGACCTGGGCCTTCTGGCCAAGTTCCTGAAGATGGTCCGGCGACAGATCGGCAATCCATGGACCCGCGGCCCACGTTGCCTTTCTGTCGAGCTGTCCGGCATTCGCGTGAGGCGTCTCTGCGTCGCCCGCCGGTTCGTCTACTGAGACATTGGAGTTCTCGGCGAGTTTGGTCGCGGCAGCCGAACTATTCACGGCATTATCCGTCGTACTCACCGGCACCGCCGTTCGCGCCCCGCCCAGCATAGCCGCAGCCCGCTTCGGATCCTTGGCGATCATCGCCTGGACCAGCGCCTTGGCCGTGTTGCTGCGCCAGACGGCTTCCGCCGCTTGCCGGGCGAGCGGGTTGCCAATCTTGGCGATCAGATCGGACCCGTTCTGCCGGATCGCCTCGAAAGCTCCGATATCGTTCGGGTCGCCTTTTGCGATGGAGCTGGTGGTTATGGTGTCGACCTTCGCCCACTCCGCGAGCTCATAGTCGTCGCGCTGCGCCTGCTGCCGCCCCGCCATGCGCAACGAGCCGGCCGCGCGCATGGCCTCCTTCTGCCTGGCGAAATTGGCGCGCTGGCTTTCGGGTATGTTCGGCAGGGCGTCGTCGAACAGCTTGTCGAACAGGCCGGGCTTGGTGACCTGGCCGGTGCGCGGATCGACCTGGCCGTACATCGCATCATGCAGGCCCGCGCCGTCAGCCGGCGCATTCGCCGCCACCTCGTCTTCCGCCTGCGCGATCCGGCCATTGAATCGACGGCGCGCGAGTTCGGCGTCGAACGCCTCCTGCTGCTGCTTGCGCTGCTGATAACGCTCGGCGACGGCGGAGAGCTCGTCACCGAACTGCTGCATGGCGCCGCCGGCCGGCGAACCGTTGGGGTATTGCACCGAATTGCCGGTATCGAGCCGGCGCTGGGCAAGCTGGAGAGGGATCGTCGCCATCAGTAGAGGCCTCCGGTGGAGGAGCTACGCGGTGCCGGCGGGAAGGCGCCTCTGCCGAAGGCCACGGCCCTGGTCGGGTCGTAGAGGCCGGAAAGGCCCGACACGAGGCTGCTGCCGGCCTTGAAGATCGACCCCGCCACCGCCTGCTTGCCGGAGAAGCGCGAGATGGCGGCCTGGCTGTTGAGAGCGTTCTGGCGCAGCGCCGAGCCGTACTGGATCGCCTTCAGGTCGAGCTGACCCTGCCTGGCGTTGGCCGCCAGCACCTCGACCGGCGAGCCCGCCACACTGAGGCCCGAGGCACCGGCCTGGGCGCGCGCCTGCGACAGCAAGAGATCCTGCTTGTGGCGCTCCCGGCTCTGTTCGAAGGCGGCGCTTTGCGCATCGGCCTGCGCCTGCTGCTCATAGGCTCTGGCCTGATAGCCGGCCATCTGCTTCTGCTGCTGGCCTTCGACCAATGCGCCGCCGGCCGACAGGGCGGTCCCTGCCAGCCCAAGAAGGGCAAGTGTGCACATGTTCAGCCTCGTTCGCCCAAGGGTTTGCTTGCTGGTTTGCTTGCGGGAATGAATTTGCTTTTGACGCTGGCTTCGGAGCGCTCGGCCGGCGCGCCGAGCGCGGGCCGCGGGTCGAGCGCGCCGCCGGGGCTGAGAAACGAGAGCAGCAGCCTGTCGGCCCGCAGCGCCGGCCGGCTGAGACGGGCGGGCGCGGCGGCGCGCGGCCCGGCCAAGGCGGCGCGGCGCGTGGTGGCCAGGTTGACCTTCAGCTCGGCCACGCTGGCGGCGTCGAACAGGTTGTTGGCGGCGACGACGCCCCGGGCGAGCGTATCGACGTCGAACAATTCCTGGCGCAGCCGCTCGACCAGCCGGTGGACGCAGCGCCAGCGCTCGCCAAGCAGCGCGGCTCGGGCCCTGGCCTCGTCACCGAGCGCGGCGATGTCGGCCCGGGCTTCGCTTTGCGCGGCCTCCGCCCGGCGCTTGCCGGCGGCCTCGATGGTTCGTTCCAGCAGCGCGATGGCGTCGTTGCAGTCGTCGAGCGCTGCGCGCGCGGCTGCCAGTTCGCCATCGCCGAACACCGCGCGATCCTCGGCTTTCGCCAACTCGCGTCTCCGGGCAATCGCGTCGTCGAGGTCGGTGTCGAGCAGGGCGATGAGGACGGCAAAATCGGCAGCCGTCCGCGCCCTGCCGAGTTCTTCGGCATGGAGGGATGTCATGGATGGGGTCCTTTACTTGGGAGTGAGGAGCGGTCCGCGAAGCTGCCAATCTCCCCCCTCGTGGGGGAGATTGGCTGTCGCTCGGCTATCGCCATCTCACCTAAGGCTCGGCGTCGAACACCGGCGTCATTGCCCGGATCGTGCAGGGCGTCGGGTTGGTGTGGCGGATCCGCACCCGGCCCTGCCCTTCCCAGCTATCGTCGATCGGCACCTCGACATTGCCGGTGAACAGCATTGCCCCTCCGTCGGGCGCAACGATCGAGGGCATGCGCACCGGCTCCCACCGGCCGCGCATGAAGGATTGCACTTCGAGACCCGTGGTGTCGGTCTCGAGCAGCGACAGGATCACTTTGGCCACCTTCTTGCGGCGGCCGAGGATCGAGCCGTCGCGGCCGCCGACGTCGAGCTCCAGCGTGTCGGCGCCCGCCGCATAGGGCAGGCCGAGCTGCCATTTGGCGGCGGTAGATCCGCCGGGCAAGGTCACCGTGCCGCCGCCACTGACGGTGAGGCCGCGGTAGGCCTTGCCGTCGGCGAGCACATCGACGGACTGGCCGGCAAGGTGTGCTGCGCCACCCACCGTGGCCACGGCGGCGCCCAGATAGGTCAGGCCGCAATCGACCTCGAAGGCGTCGGCAACGGCTCCGTATTCGAACGGCGCGGTTTTGATTTCGATATAGCGCCTGGTCACGCCACCGATGGTGCGCTTGACGACCAGCCAGAGGTCGTCATTGCCGTCCTGGCCGGGCGTCACCGCGGCACTTTCGACGAGAGCCCAATTGGAGCCGCCGAAGCCGCCGCCCAGGCGGTGCCGGTGCATGCCTCTGACATCCTGGCTTGGCTGGTGCGTGTAGCCGCCAAGCTCGCCATTATCGAGCGGAAACCACAGCAACGGGTCGGGATCGGTCTGGAAGGCGAGTTCGACCACGCCTTGCTTGGGGATGTGCTCGGAAATCTGGCCGACATCGTCCGACGTGAAGCGGCTTTGCGCCGTCTGCGCCAGCTCGGCAATCGATTTGCGCGAGCGCGTCACATAGAGGAACGACTGGCCTGCATCGACCGGGCGGATGCGGGCGCAGCCGAAGGTGCGTGAACGCCGGTTCTTGAACGAGGACGGCGTCAGCGCCTCGTCGATGCCCGAGCCCGAAAGCGCCCGCACCCCGCCCGATGTGCCGATCAGCAGCGCGCCGTCGGATTCCGCAATCCATGTGATGTCGTTGGCCTGGCCGCCGCCGGCCTGAATGAACTCCAGCGCGTCGTCGTCCTTTTCGCCCAGCGCGAAATTGTCGAAGTCGCCGGTGGCCGAGGCATAGACCGAGAATTTCCGGCTGAAGGCCAGCCGCTCCTCGTAGAGGGAACCGCTCTCGACATATTTGCCGGGCACGAAGGTGCCGAGCCGCCAGCGGGTGATCGGCGAGAGGTCTGGCAGCGCGTGGCCGTAGAGCCTGACCCTGACCACGGTGGCGCTGGTGCGGCTGGTGATCTTGGCCCAGCGCCAGACATTGTCGCCGCCGAGCAGACGCACGGCGCGGCCGACATCGCTGGCCTGGAACCCGGTGCCGCCGTTGATGCCGCTGGTCGACGAGGCGGTGAGGTCGAACGGCGTCATCGTATCGCCGTTTTCGGCCATGGCGAGTTCAGCCATGCTGGTGACCGTGGCGTCGCTGCCGCCGCCGCCGGAGAACTTGAACCTGTAATATTCGTACGTGGTCGCGTTCTGGAATTCGTAGAAACGGACTTCCGAGCCCGACCATCCGATCTCGCCGGCGCGGCTATCGAGGGACGTGTAGTTGACGCCGTCGTTCGAGCCTGAGAGCACCCATGCAGTGCACATATCGCCGTTGCCGGCGACGCTGTCGGCTGCCGCGATCCAATAGGCGTTGATCGCCTTTCCTTGCCCGACCGGAAAGCGGTACTGCACGAACCCGTTGCTGCCGTCTCCGACCTTCACATATTGCGTGAAATCGCGGTCGAAAATCTGCCAGCTGGGGCCTGCTGTGCCGTCATCGGTGACCGTGCCGCTTGGCATGGAATAGCCAGTCATCTTCGGCGTCGCATGGCCCGTGCTCGCCGGCGTCAGCGTGGTGGGCGTCTCGTTGATCGGATCATAGGGGCCGTCAAGAAACTCGAAATCAGTCAGCGCCCAACTGGTGTGAGCGGTTCGGGTCAGCACCTTCGGCGGATAGTTCTTGTGGGTGATCCACATCTGGTCGGCGGATTGCACATAATCGAGGGCGAACAGGTCGGCCTCGATGTATGGCGACGCTACTTCGACCGCCCCCACCCGCGCACCATAGGCGTAGACGCGAACATACAGGTCGCCGAATTCGAGCGCGTAGGCCTGGTCGGCAGAGAAGATGAACGGGATCAGCCGCGTCTTCTTGGCCGATGTCTTGACCTCGCCGGCGAAATAGGTGCCGCCGCGCTTGCGGATGCCGCCATGCGGCAAGGTGAGGAAGTTCTCGCATTTCGAAAGCGCCGCCCGGTAGAAATCGAGCGAGGCGCGCGCGTGCAGCCTCGGCGAGATCTCTCCGCGGGTGAAGACGTCCTGGACCGGATAGAGCGCCGCCATCAGCGCCAACCCCTGCTGTCGCCGCGCCGGGCGCTCCAGGACGCCGCGTAGAACCGGCCGCCGCGCTGGATCGCGTTGGCGTTGAGAGCGGCATCGAGAGCCCGGTCATAGGCCGAGCGGGCAATATCGATCATGCCCGATTTGTGCGTCAGCGGATGCGCCACCTTGATGGCAAGGGCCGCCACCAGCACCTCGGTGAACAGCGCGTCCCAGTCGTTCGGATCCGTGAGATTGGCGAGATAGCGGATGGTCAGCGGATCGCGAAGGTCGGAGTAGATCAGCCCAGCCTCCTGGCGCCAGGAAATCGGCACGCCGTCCGGTTCGCCATTATGCGTCGGCGGCAACGGCCGTAGGCAGTCGGCCGGCAGCTCATAGGCGAAGTTCAGCGTGCAATCGCCGCCGCCGCTATCCGCACCGGTGACGGTGGCGCGCAGGATCGCGAACACCCAGGCATATTTGGTCAGCTCGGCCTCGCGCGTCAGGTCGAAATGCAGGTTCAAGAGCCGCGCCGCCTTGACGTCCTGATCGAGACTGTCGATCGGCGCCTCGTCGAGCACGGCAAGCGCCATGTTGGCGATATCGAGCGGGGTGATGGCCATGGTGTCAGGCCTCCGTGGTGAGGGTTGATTTTGGGAAGGGCATGGTTGAGGTCGCGATCCTTCGCGCCCCCCTCTGTCCGGCAGGCCAGAGGGGGGCGCGACGGCGTGCAATCTTCGTTCGGCGGGCGCTTTCGCCCTCGGGGGCGGGCGCAACGCCCCCGCCCCTCGGCCCGATCAAGCCTCGGTCGTCTTCAGCGCGATGAACGTCATGTTCTTGACGCTGGACGCGGTGCGGTCCCAGTTCGCCGCCAGCGCCAGCTCCGCGTCGGTGGCGAACTCGCCCGCCGTCGAGGCGTCGAGGAAACGGGTGCCGGGCACATGCGGGACGAAGTGCCGGCGGCCGACCATTTCGGTGACGCCGCCGCCATGGCCCTGGCGCGGCTTGCGGTCGAACTCCAGCGGCCCGCCTTCGGTGTTGACCGGCAGCTCGTTCCACAGGATCGCCTTGTCCTTGAACATAAAGGCGGTGTAGACGCCCGCCGCCACCGGAATGTCGTCGTCGACGACGGCCCGCAGCCCCATGTAATAGGGGATCAGCGGACCGCCCTGCTGCGAGGACGGCACGTAGTCGATGAGGTCGGCGAGCTTCAGCGCCTTCATCTGCCTGGAATGCATCCAGATCGTCTTGAACTTGTCCGCGCGGTCGCCCATCAGATAGGCGGCCTCGATGATGTCGGTGTCGACGATGGACGCATTAGTGGTGCGCACCAGGTCGCCGCCATCATTGGCGATGTTGTCGGCGACGACGCCCTTCAGCATGCCGAGCAAGGTCAGCTTGTTGGCGCGCTGCCAGTATTCGGTCTGCCGCTTGACGATCAGCTTCTGCGGATCGTCGCCGGCCAGGATCGAGGTCAGGTCCGGAACGCCCCAGGCCTGGGCGCGGACGTTGCGGGCGGCGACCTCGCGGCGCGAACCGATCTTCTTCATCTCGATGGAATCGGCCGGATCGTCATTGACCGGCTCGGACGGGTCGTTGCCGAGATCCTTCCAGCCGGGCATGTCGACGGAGCGGCCGCCCATCGACAGTTTCGAGGCGATGGCCGGGTCGGAAAACAGGATTCCGGCCTGGTAGATTTCGAGCGACTGGACATGTTCCTCGAAAGCATATTGCGCATAGACGGACGGAACGATCGCGTCCGCGATACGGGTATAGGCATCTGCCATTTTTCTCTTCCTTCAGGTTTGATTTTGGCGGTGAGTTCGAGAGGCCGTTTCGAAACTCGCTCCGGCGAGTCGGCTGGTGGTGTTTTCGACAGCCGGAGCGCAGCGGACATTCAGGTCCGTGAGCACCGGAAGCGCAGAAAACGCTGCCAGACGGCGGCCGGAGTAGAGTTTCCAAACGGACTAGAGGGGGTTGTTCGGCATCCAGCGGTCCGGATCCTCGCCGGCCTCGCGAGCCAACCGCCGGGCGCGGGCGGGGTCGCTTTTGACGAGAGCCGAGATAGCGGTCAGGTTGCGTTCGCCGGCGGCGTTGCGCTTGAACGGATTGCCTCCGCTTGAACGCCCGCCGCCGTCGATCGTGTCTTCGACGAACATCGCCTCGCCGATGGCGTGAAACGCCTTGGCGATCTGCGGGTCGGTCAGCGCCCCGTCCGGCAGAAGGATGCCCTTCGCCTTATAGGCGTCGATCAGGCCGAGCTTCTTCATGGCCCGGTTGGCGACCTCCAGCTTCCGGCGAAAGCCGTCGCTGTCGGTCGGCCCCCAGTCCCTGACAAGGTCGTCATGGGTGGCTTCCACCGAACGGGCAAGGGCAACTTCCTGCGCCTGTGCCTGCTCGGCCATGTAGCCGACGAACCTGTCATGATAGGCCTGCGCGATCTTCGGCGAAGCGCCCGCTTCGACCGCCCAGGCCTTGGACGCCTCGGCGAGCTCGTCCGAATAGGCGAAGTTTTCCGGCAGGCCTTCCGGCCTGAGGTATTCGACTTTCTCGGACGCGGTCACCGGGCGCATCGCCTCGGGCAGCCGGGCATGAAACCTGTCCCAGTCTTCCCGAGATGCGTCCGGCGCGGGAACGCGCAGGCTCTCGCCCTGCTGCCGCTCCAGCTCCGCATAGGATGTGAAAACCCGATCGAGGCTTTCAGGCTTGGTTCAGCCCTTGGTTTCAGCGAGCTTGCGGTTGCCTTCGGAAAGACCGTCAAACCAGCTTTTGGGTGGCGCGGCGGACCCGTTCTCCGCGCCTGCCGGTGGCCGTACTGGGTTGCCCGCCGGCTGCGCCACGGCAGCCACGGACCCGGCGTCTGCCAGATCTGTCATGTGATGTTTCCTTTGTTGAGATAAAAAGCCGGTGCGAAGGTGCGCCGGTGCGAAGCTTGGTATCTCCCCCCTTGAGGGGGAGATGGCCGGCAGGCCAGAGGGGGTCGCCTCTCGTGAAGCGCCGGCATCCTCTTTTTCAACGCAGGAGGTCGCGTCCGGTCGAACCGGCCCCCTCTGTCGCCTTCGGCGACATCTCCCCCCTCGAGGGGGGAGATTAGCGCCTTAGACATTATCCCCCCAGTTCTCCCAGAGCAGCGTGATTGTTCCCGTCACGGCGATCGTTCCGTCGGCGTCGATATCGGTGCCGGCGGCGAAGGCGAGGTTGAGATAAAGGTCCACCGGCGTCACCGTGCCGTCGAGCGTGAACGGGGCGGCGATATCGGCGGCCGAGGCGGTGGAAAGCGCGGCGCCGGCGCCGTCCAGCGTGCGGCCAGTCGCAGCCAGCACGTTGACCATGGTCAGGGCAAGTGCTGGGGTGGACGCCGCCGATGACCCCAGCGACCAGCTGAGCGCGGCATTGTCGTTGATGGTCGAAGCGCGTGCCGTCAGCACCGCGAACTGGAGCTTTGCCGTGCCGCCCTTGATGCGCACCTTGCCGTCTATGAAGTCGAAGATTTTTTGGGCAGCATAGGCCAGCGCATCGGTGACCGGCACCTGCATGCCGGCGAAGCTGAAGACGGTGCGGAAGGCGCCGCCCTGCCCGGTGGTGACGGCTTTCAGGCCGGACTTGGGCGGGGCAAGGCCGGCCTCGCGGGCGGCGGCGCGGACAAACGTCCGGGGAAGACCTCGGGTCATTGCATTTCTCCATTTCTTTGGAAGGGTGAGACGTGGTGCGGGCGCCGCATGAGAGCCTGGCTTTCCGCACGTGGAACGCCCAGCTGGCCCGGCTCTGCGCGGGCGGGCATGAGACACTGAATCATTTTGCCAAGGACCGGTGCTACCGCCTTGTTCGAAAGAGGTGTTTTCGGTCCGCTGTCCATCAACGCCCGAGAAATCATGTCTTATATCGTGAGGGCTTATGCCCCCGTTCCGCCGCAATGCGGCCGCACGTGGCGATCGATAGGGATTTCAGGCTTTCAAGGGAGACGTCACATGAACTTTCACAAAGCCATCGCCGCCGTGCTGATGACCGCCGCACTGGCAGGCTGCGCGCAGACAGAGGGCCAGCAGCGGGCCGGAACCGGCGCGCTGATCGGCGGCGCCGGCGGCGCCCTCGTCGGCCAAGCCATCGGCGGCAACACCAAGAGCACGGTCATCGGCGCGGCCAGCGGCGCCCTGCTCGGCGCCGTGGTCGGCTCGGCCACCACCCCGCAGCGCCGCGGCGAAAAGCAGTGCCGCTACCAGGACCGCGACGGCCGCATCTACGTCGCCCCTTGCGACGACCGGTACTACAACGGCGATTATTGATCACCAGCCCCCTCTCCCCGTTAACGGGGAGAAGGTCCCGGCAGGGGGCAGCGCCAAGTTTCGGGATATTGGCACCGCCCTTACCTTCGGAGCAGTTCGACCCTATCGTCTGACGCTCACGAGGGGGCGACAACGCGACTTCTGATGACCTTACTGCTGGTTGCCTGCTCGGTTTTGAGCAAATTCAAGCGCAGTTTCAGAGAAGAACATTCAATTTCTGAAATTGTCGTCCACGAACATCTCGGCAATTTCTGGGGTGAGAGGGTTACGTCATTGACGCGTGCGATTTCGAGGTTCCTTACCCACATATCCCTGATTGCTGCCGGCATTTCCTCGGGCATGTGCATCGACCGGGCTATTGCGTCATGCCATTGTCCGTCACCGCCATAAATGGATTGCAGTTTGGGGGCCATCCTTTTCAAATCATCCTCCGACTCTTGAGAAAGTTCTCCGATCGCCGAGAGCACATAAAGCTCCAACAGCCTGAGCAGCGGCAGTCCGTCATAACGTGGGTTAGTCGACATATTACCTCCCTCACGCATCATAGATGGCGTAATAAACGAGTCTTTCGCAGATGGCGGAAAGGCTGGGCTTTTCTTTCAGCGATGCAACCCAGCCCTCGGTAACCTCGATCGCAATGTGGATTTCGAGAAAGTATGTCAGGCCCTCTTTGGCTGCCTCCGCCGGCACCAATGCGTCTTGCGGCCCAGTTGCAACCATTGCGTCTGAATCTTCGGTCCAAGGCTCCGACACATAAATCGTGTCCTTCTCGTCAAATTCCGGCAACCGTCCAACGATATCCAACAGCCTCACTATTTGCCCCATAAAGAAAGAACTCCTCGGTGGCTCGGGTGCACGAATTACGGTGACAGTGCACTCTTTTCTACGCTTCAGTTCGGAGGTTCACTCCCGTCACGTGGGCGAGATCGCTAAAAGTGCACTGTCACCTTAATTCCAGCCACGTTCGGCCATTTAAAGTATCCTGCCGAGCCGTCGGTCGAATCCCCAGGTCGGTTCGGCGAGTTCGATCTCAGGTTAGCAATCCATCGCTTCAGCGCCGTCCCATGAGCCGCCAAGACAAAGGACATCAAGACGCTTCAAAAGGTTCAATCAACGCATTGGAAATCCCCAATGGCTTGAGAGCATCGAAAACGCGCTCGGAAACGACAAGGCGGTAATCTTTCGCGATTCCGAAATCATCGCGGCCGGCATCCCCGTTCACTTTCAGCCATACGAAGGGCGGAAGCTTCTGATCCGGCTGCATTTCCTCGAAAATGTCAGAGGTGCTCACTTCGACGGGGCTGAATGTGACACCGGAGATAGCTATTTCCGACAACGCGCGTTTTGCTTCTTCGGTGATAATGAAGCATGGGAAACTCTCTAACAGCACGTCGCCAAACCAACCTTGAAATTCGTAGTGCAGCTTCGTTACGACTGGTGGATGGATACTCACGTCCCTGACCGCGTGATCGCCAAGTCCGCCCGCCACTTCCGGCTCTATGTAGAAATATCGCATCACTTACCCGCCGGGGGATTGAACAGATGGCCAAATTTTCTATCGATTTCAGCGGCTTTATCAAGGAATTGTTGTTTCGTAGGATTGGCTAATTCTCTGTAAATTGGTTCCAGGCAAGCCTAATATCTAGATTCAAAGTAGAATTTATACCCATTCTGAATTCCCACCATATTATCTATAGAATGAATGAAGTCTCGTCGAAAATTCCCGCCCCTTCGGCAGCCAATCCCGAGCCGGGAGTAACCGGCAGATGCTCAATGGCATCGAAAGGATCGACGTGCAGGTCCCGAAGAAACAGCCCGATGCCATGCGGGATTCGACCTGGGGCCTCGAAACCCTCACTGGAATTACGGTGACAGTGCACTCTTTCTACGCTTCAGTTCGTAGGTTCACTCCCGTCACGTGGGCGAGATCGCTAAAAGTGCACTGTTACCTTAATTCAAAAGTGCACTGTCACCGTAATTCAGGATCATTCAATCCTCTTCCGGCTCGTCAAATAAACGAATCCCGGCTGACTCATTGCCGAGGCGCTCAAACACGTCTAGAGCACGTTCTGAAACGATAAGCTGATGGCTCGGAGCCATGCCGAAGTCGTCATCTCCCGGCTGCCCATGAATCTTCATCCAGACGAAAGATGGAAGTTTCGTCTCTGGCTGCAGCCGATGGAACAGATCCGAGGCAGTCACCTCGACATCGGCAAATGTCACCCCTGAAATACCTATCTTCAACAATTCCCGCTCAGCTTCTTCGGTGATAAGATAACACGGAAAGCTTCTTATCAGGACATCTCCGATCCAAACGTCGATCTCGTAGTGAAGTTTGTGCACAATCGGTGGGTGAACACGGTTGTCGATAACCGTATTTTTGCCAAAATCGCCAGCCACAAACGGCTCTACATAGTAGTAATCCATTTTTTCACCTATATTTTCCGACAGGCGGGACGAAATGGTGGCCATACTTCTTATCCATCATTGTCGAATGATCTAGAACCTGCTGCTCTGTAGGGTTCGGGTACTTTTTATGGAATTTGTCATTTTCGAATTACGAATTACGGTGACAGTGCACTCTTTTCTACGCTTCAGTTCGGAGGTTCACTCCCGTCACGTGGGCGAGATCGCTAAAAGTGCACTGTCACCTTAATTCAAAACTGCACTGTCACCGTAATTCAAGAGCCCTATCGGCCGTCGTAGGGCTCAACTGTCGCGGACGGGATACCAAAATCGTTGAGCAGATCCAGCATACGCTCCGATATGACCAGACGCAGATCGCTAGCAATGCCGAAATCATCATGACCTGCCTTTCCATTCACTTTCAACCATACGAACTGGGGGAGTTCTACGTGGGGCTGCAGTTCCAGAAAGTCATCCGACTTCGTGACTTCGACATGAGCAAAGCTCGCACCCGAGAAGCCGATGTTCTGCAAGGCCTGCTTGACTTCAGCCACGACGAGAAAGCACGGAAAGGTCGTTACGATAACGTCGCCGAACCATCCTTCTATCTGGTAGATGAGTTTGCTCACAACAGGGGGATGAACGCTCGTGTCCATGATGGTTCCACGGCCTATTCCACCGGCGACGTCTGGCTTTATGTAAAAATATTCCATCATTCACCTAGCGATGGATCAAAAAGATGACCATATTTTCTATCAATCTCAGTTATTTTATCAAGAGTTTCTCGACGAGTGGCCACTGGATGAGTCCTCAAGAAATCGTCCCATTCGCCTCTAATAACCTTTTTGTGTAAATTTATATCAAATTTTCTGTGTATCCCTCGCAAATTTTCGATCGAGTTTAATTCTTCTTCAGCAAACAAACCTGGATATCGATCTAGAATCTGCCACTCACCTCCATGGTGAACCACGTAGTCTCCGGGGTTTAGATTGGGATTTCGACCGAAGAATACTGCGCGATGGTTATTTGAAGCCTCCCACCCTACTGTTGCTCCGGCATAGTTGACTCGTGCCGTATCCCTGGCCAGCATTGTGCCTAGCACTGCATTGTCCAATGAGCGTTGGGATTTGGGGACCGGGGGGAAAGCAAAGCTAGCTAGCCCTTGCTGGTACCGGAGAGTTTCGGCGTCCACACCGCCGACAAGTGCCTCGCCTTTGTCAGCTAATTTGCCGGCCCGCTTGTTAGCGAGAAGGAGTTCTGCTTGCCCCGCTGCCCGGGAGCCGATCGACTCGATTGCTCGCGATCGCTTTCTGGACAGCAGCAGCTCGACCAAACCCAAGCCAGTTCCATGCATCATATCCCTGATGCATCATCAGATTTTCAACACGGTTCGACGGCTCGTAATAAGCACCCGTGAAATCAGGCAGGCTGAGTGTTGCCTGGGTGTTGCCATCGGCAGCCATGGTGACAACCTTGGCCGTGAGTTCGGCTGCGCCAATCCCGGCATTGGCAACCGCCTTGCCAAGTGCCTTCCCCTGTGATGCCAGCATCGAGAGCGTCGAAGGAGCCTTGTAGCCAGCCGCACCCGGAATGATCCGACCCAGACCGGCATCGGCCAATTGCCGGGCTACGGCTGCCCGAGCGACAGCGCCGGACGTTCCCGCAAGCAGCGTGCTTACCCTGGCATTTTTGTCCTGCTGGTACGCAATGGGGCTGTCAAAATTATCGGAGAGATCACGGATAATGAACAACGGCACGGGCTGGAGGTTCTCAATCCCCAATTGTTCCTGCGCGGCGATAGACACGGCTATCGCTTTGTCATAGGCGTCCTTGTCATAACCGTTTGGATCCTCAAGCCCGCCGCCGATCACGGCTTTCCAAGCCGCGTTAACGATGGAAGACACTTCGCTGACGTAGCCCCCGCCATCGGCTCGTCTGTGATTCATCACCACACCTACCGCAGCGGCGGCCGCCTCACGGCGCGCCTGATCTTCCGGCGAACCGTTCGGCCCGGAATCGACATCGCGAAGGGCGGCATGGATTGCCTGGTTCGGCATGGTGCGCATGCCGAAAACCTGCCTGCCGACATCGGCCCGCCAGTCGAAATCCCGGAAGCGTCTGTCGCCCTCGTCGAGCCCATAGGCGATCCTGAAAGCATCCCGGCCAGGCATCTTGCCGGGGTAGGTGCCAGTCCGTGCGATAGCGTCTGGCGCGTTCTGCTCGGCGAGGCCGATGTTGGTGCGAAGCTCAACCTGCTGAGCAGCATGAGCCACTTGCGCCTGTCGGGTCAGGGCTGTCTGTTCGTGTTGCGGAAGGTCGTCCCTGAACGCCTGCGCCAGCATTTCATCCGGCGTCTGCTTGCCAACGCGGTCACCTTTCCCCGTAGCGACCTTTGATCTGCCCGAGACAGAGCTGACTATGACTTGCGAAGGATCGCCGGAGGCATCGCTGCCGGAGGTCTCCCCCGACGTCTCCAAGCCAAACATCACAAGCGCGCGCTTCGGATCCTTGGCGATCAGCGTCTCGAACCGCGTCCTGGCCGCCGTGCTGAACCAGTCCATCACCATCTGCTGCCGGATCCCCTGGTCGAGCCCCATCTTGTCGATCAGATCGAGCCCTTCCTGGCGGGCCGCCTCGAAGGCGGTGGTGTCGTCGAGATTGGCGTTGCCGATCGCGATGGCGCTGGTCTTCAGCGCGGCGTCGACCTGAGCCTGTTCGTAGTCCTGACGTCGCTGAAGCTGCCGCTGCGCCATGCGCCGCCCGCCAATCGCGCGCATCGGCTCCTTCTGCCTGGCGAAATTGACGCGCTGGCTCTCGGGCATGTTCGGCAAGGCCTTGTCGAACAGCGTGTCGAACAGGCCTGATTTGACCACCCTATCGGTGTGCGGATCGACCTGGCCGTACATGGCCTCATACAGGCCGGCACCATCGGCCGGCCCATTTGCCACGACCTCGTCTTCCGCCTGCGCGATCTGGCCGTTGAACCGGCGGCGCGCCAGCTCGGCGTCGAACGCTTCCTGCTGTGCCTTCATCTGCTGGTAGCGCTCGGCGACAGCGGAAAGCTGATCGCCAAAACCTTGCATCGCCCTGCCCACGGGAGATCCCTCGGGATAGGAGACAACGTCGCCGGTATCGATCCGGCGCTGGGCCAGTTGGAGAGGAATGATCGCCATTTATTTGGTTCCTGCCATGGGCGCGCGACGCCGGAATCGCAGCGCAGATCTGCCCGCGCCGGCGATGCGGCCCGCTGCTGCCTTCGTCGGTTCATGAATGTTGGATAGGTCGCCGATGATGGCTTAGCCGGCATTGAAGATGCCGGCAGTGCGCCGTTGACTAAATTCGCTGGCCTTCAGCGATCTGTTGTAGGCCTATGGTGACTCGCATGAATGGTCGGCCGCGGGACGTGATCACGGCAAGGCCCGCGCTCCAAAAGCCCCCTACTCCTCCGCCCGTGCCGCCTTCTCCAGCGCCACCAATCGCTCCTCGTCCAGCGTCAGGAACCCCATGATGTGCTGCACCACTTCGGCGCGCGCGTTGCTGAGCGCGCTGTGCAGCTCGAAGCCGGCGGGCGTCCTGGTCCGCGCCATCCACTCGCCATAGGACGGGCGCCTGTAGTAGCCTGTCGTCGCCGCGAGATCGGCCAGCACCATCTCGCCGTCCTCGCCGGAAAACACCCTGAGATAGGCCTTGGTCAGCGCTTGCCGCGCCTTGGCGGGACCGCCGGCATGGCCGGAACGGGAGAAGCGTTTGCCGCTCATGCGCCCTCACCTGCAGCATCTGGTGTCCCGCCCTGCAGCATGCCTTGCAGCCCGTCGAGCAGGCCGCTGTCGCGCGCCTGCACGGCCGCCGGCACCGCATCCCTGGCGGCCTTGCCGGCGGTGGCGATCGCCGCCATGCCGGCCTGCGCCTGTTGCGCCTTGGCTCTCTCGCCGCGCAGGCCGTCGACTTCCTCCTTGCGGCGAAAAATACGCTGCGGGCTGCGGCCGGCGCTCTGCACGATCTTGATCGCCTCGTCGCTGTCGATATTGTCCATCACGCCGGGGTCGAACTGCGCCATCTGCATGGCCGTCGTCACCACCTGGATGGTGTCGCGGGCTTCGGCCGAGCGGCGCAGCACGTCGAGCGGGCCGGTGAAGGTCGGCCGCACCGCCTTGCCGGCAAGGCTCGCCGGCGGCAGGAACCGGCTGTCCTCGTCGTACAATCCCTTGTCTTCCAGAATGCCGAGCTCGCGGTCGAGATTGGTGGCAAACCCCGCCTGGATGATCGAGCCGGAGGGTCCGAGCAGCGCGCCCTTTTCTTCCTGCCTGATCAGCGCTTCGGTCGCCGTCATCTGCGGGTTCTGGACCAGCGTCTGGAACAGGTTGACGAACATCATGTCGCGGATCTCGTCGGCGCGGCTCTGCGCGTAGTTGAAGGCATAGGTCGGGTTCTGCCCGGTCGAGATCGGCGCGATCAGGGGCCGGCCATTGTCATCGATCAGGCCGGGATAATTCTCGCCGGGGTTGAGCACCGGCACATAGTCGAGCCGCGCCTTCGAGGCGGTGGCCGGATCGGTGATCTGCTGCAGGGCGCGCAGGCCCGAACGGCGCACGGCGTTCTCCTCGCGCACCGTGGTCAGCGCCTCGATGGTCGGCGAAATGCCGTAGGGGTCGCCCTCGTAGCGGCGCCAGTTGAAGGTCGACACCGGGAAGGTGCGGAAGCCGCTTTCCCGCACGATTTCCTCCTCGTCCTCGATGACATGATAGGAGGCGAAAGCCGCGTCGAGATACTGGGTGCGGCCGCCGAGCCTATACATCTTGCGCTCGTCGCGCGGCTGGATGCATTGGATCAGCGAGATCTTGGTCTCGCATTTGGCCGGGTCGTCGACCAGCATCTTGATGCGCGCCGGCAGTCTTTCATAGCCGAGCAGCTGCGCCGCCTGCCGCGCCGTGCGCTCATAGCGGCGGTGGAAAATGTCGACCTGGCCCCAGCGGTTGCGGCTGAGATACCCCTCGACCACGGGGATGGAGGCGTAGCGGATCAGCGTCGAGCCGAACCCTTCCTCGGCATAGAGATAGGCCGGCCCGTAGCGCACGACATTGCGCAGGCAGGCTTGCGTCGCCGGCACGAAATTCGAGTTCGCCGAATAGCGCAGCGAGAACAGGAAATCGCGCAAGGCTTCCGCCCATTCCTTCTCCTCGTCGGTCTCCTCGTCGTTGATCTGCGCGGTCGACAGGCCATGCCATTTTTCCGACTGCGGGATGATCAGGCTTTCCAACCCCGCGGCCAGCCGGTTGGCCGCCGAGTTGATGGTGTTGGCGTAGACGCGCGCGCCGCGCCGCTCCTGCCGCTCGGCCTGGGAGCCCTGGCCAACGCCGCCCCGCCTGCTCCCTATATCGGGCGCGTCGGGATCGCAGAACTCCGCCACCTGCTCCCACACGGCCTCATACTGCCCACGCTCGCTCTCGAGCTCGGACTGGCGGGAAAGAATATCGCGGGCACGGGAATCGGTCATTTTCAATCTCGCTCGTTTGGCGCGGCTGCCGAAGCTGCCAATCTCCCCCCTCGTGGGGGAGATGGCCGGCAGGCCAGAGGGGGCGCCGTAGAGCGGCACCATTTCAAAGCAGGCAAATCTATCGAGAGTTCAGTTGCTATTGTTGATATGTCGGCGGGACAGCGCCCCCCTCTGCCCTGCCGGGCATCTCCCCCACGAGGGGGGAGATTGGCTGTTTCTGTCATTCTTTTGCACGGTTCTCGGTCTAGGAATGTCCCGCGGCGGGCGTTCGAGGAGGTCGATGTGACGACGACAAGCCTTGCCGGCACCCTGAAAAACCGCGGCAAACAGGTGGCCAAACGCCTGCTTGGCTACGATTCCCGCAACTGGCTGCGCATACGCCAGATCGAGGCGTTCAGCCTTTTTCTCGAAGCGGGAAACCGCAAAGCCTCGGACGTGATCGAGATCTCGCCCGGCTGGAACCGCTACTGGCGGGCGATGTGCCCCAACTACCGGTCGGTCGATTTCCCCGACTTCGACATCTGCAGGGATCGCACCGACGAGCAATATTCCATCGTCATCGCCGACCAGGTGCTGGAACATGTCCAGCGGCCACATGCGGCGGTGCAAAACATCCACGCCATGACCAGGCCCGGCGGCTGGGCGATGGTGGCGACGCCCTTCCTGTTTCGCGTGCACGCCAGGCCGCACGACTACAATAGGTGGACGCCGGCCGGCCTGAAGCAGCTGATGGTCGAGGGCGGCTTCCGCGAAGCCAACGTCAAGGTCCATGGCTGGGGCAACAAGGCCTGCGCCAGGGCTCATATCGGCGGCCCGGTCCGCGCCTACGGCCTGTGGCGCGACTTGAGCAACGACGAGGAATACCCGCTGATGGTCTGGGCGTTCGCCAAGAAGGAGAGCTGATCTCCCCCCTCGAGGGGGAGATGTCGCCAAAGGCGACAGAGGGGGTCGGTTCGACCGGACTCGACCTTCTACCTTGAAAGAGGAGGCCGGCGCTCTACGCGCAGCGACCCCCTCTGGCCGCTTCGCGGCCATCTCCCCCTCGAGGGGGGAGATTACCCTCGCCTCCTCACCGCCCTCGCATGCCTTCGCCACACCCACCAGTCCCACACGCGCTTCCTGAAACTGCGCTTCATCGCCGTCATGGTCACATCCCCAGGAGCACGCGGCGCTTGCCGGTGAGATCACCGGGCGCGAGGTCGGTCTTGATCGTAGCGGCGGTGCCCTGGCGCTGTTCGAGCTCAGCCCGAAGCGCTGCCTCGCGCGCCTGCACGTCCTTGTCGGCGATGGTCGGCGCCGCCGGCAGCGGCTTCAGTTCCGGCGGTTTCTGAAAAAGACACATGGTTCCAGCCTTCTCTTGTCCAGTCGTAGAGGAAAAAGTCTTCTCCATTGCGGCCATAACCCGGCAGCAGGCAACGTTGCGTGGCGCCCAGCCGGCCGAGCCAGCGCAGCGCCAGTTCATTGGCGGCCAGCGCCCGCGCCTCGACCCGCCAGGCGCCGCGTGCGGAAACCTGCGGTCCAAGCACCGCGTGAAAGAACTCCGTAATCCCAGGCACGCAGCGCCGCATGCGGCGCGTGCCCCAGCTCCAGGCGATCCACAATCCCTCGCGCTGTTCGGCGGCGCCAAAGCCGGCTTCCGGATTGCCGTCGAGTTCGGCCACATAGGCAAACCCCTGCAACGCGGTGAGCGCCAGCAGCGCGGGCGACCAGTGGTCGAGCTGGCAATCGATCTCGGCCCGGTCCTCGGGCCGCAGGTTGGCGGCGATGTAGGAGAGATCGCGCAACGTGGCGGGAATGATGCGGAGGGAGTTTTTCATTTTCGAGAGAACCGCAAGATCCAGGCGTCCGCTTTCCAACGCGGTCGCCTTCCCAAAGTTACCTGCCGCTTGGATGGTATCCCCCGGATGCATCGCTGCCGGGGACGCGTTGCTAGCGTCCCGACACCAAAACATCTTCGATGCGTTTCGGATCCTTCGCAATTAGCGCTTGGACCCCGCCCTTTGCCAGCGGTGCCGGCCCAGTGCTTCACCTTCTGTTGATTGCTGCCGCAACAAGGCGCGATCCCGTTACTGTTCGTAGGGCTCGACCACGGCAAACGGTATCCCCAATGTTTCCAGCAAATCGAGAATGCGTTTCGAGATGACGAGACGGAAAGGTATTGCGATCCCGAAATCGTCCCGACCAGCCTTCCCATTTACTTTCAGCCAGACGAAAGGTGGTAGCTTCAGCCCGGGTTGATCCTCTTGACACTCTTCCGAGATAGTCACCTCGGCCTCGGCGAACGTCGCGCCTGAAAAGTCCATTTTCCGCAGCGCGCGCTGGACTTCTTCAGTGACGAGGAAACACGGGAATGTCGTAACGATCACATCACCGAACCAGCCCTCTACTTCGTAGTGAAGCTTGGTAACGATCGGCAGATGGACGCTCGAGTCAAGAACGGTGTGATTGCCAAGCCCGCCAGCAACGTTCGGCCATATTTTAAAATATTGCATCACTCACCTATCGGGGGATTGAACAGATGCCCATGTTTCTTGTCGATATAAATCACGTAGTCCAGCACCTGTTGTCGGGTTGGCTAGGGGTGAGAATCGAAAAATTTATCCCACTCGAATCGAAAAACGATCTTGTGCAAAAGGTTATCTAATCCTTTTGGTATGCCGTGAAGATTTTGAAAGGGAGTGCATCTCTTCTCCAGCGTTTCGAATTACGGTGACACGAATTACGGTGACAGTGCACTATTTTGGGGCGAAGACCGGATCGCAAACATTCCTTCACCGAAACGCCCCCAGCGGATCGCTCTGCGCCACCGCCCGCCTCGCGCTCTTGAACTCCGCCGGATCCACCACGGCTTCCCGCAGCATCATCACGCCGTAGCGGGTCGCCGCCATCAGGTCGTCGCGCAGTTTCACCACCTGGCCATCGCGGCGGTGGTAGAGCCGGAACTCCTCGAACCAGGGCAACAGCGTCGAGAACACCTTGAAGCGGCTGGATTGCATGCGGTCGAGCATCTCCATCAGCCCGGCCTCGACCGAGACCGAGCCATCCGGGAATTGCGCGTGGCGCGACAGCATGTTCAGCCCGTGCGCGGCATATTGCCGGGCGAGCGCCACGCCCGCCCCCTCCAGCGTTTCGCGGCGGCCGTCGCGCGGCCACGCCCATGGCAGCCATTCGCCCCAGGGTTTCAGCGTCAATGTCTGCATGGCGGGCGTCTGCTGCGAGGCGCGGGCAGCCTTGGTGACATAGACGATGTCGGCCTCCGTATCCCAGGCGAGCTCGACCGCGGCCGAGGGATGATCCCAGCCGAAATCAAGCGCGCCGATGCGCGGCCAATAGCGCGGCAGCCGGAACGGCTCGCAGGCGATCAGTTCCTCGGCCACCGGAAAGATGCGGCCCGAGCCCAGCACCGGAATGCCCCGGGCGCGGGCCTCGCGCTCATGTGCCGGATAGGCGGCGACGATCGCCGCGCGCTCCTCGGGCGAGTAATGCGCGGCATCGTCGATGGTCATGAAGGTGACGTGACGGGTCATGGCAGGCCTGAATTGTTTTGGAAGGTGTCTGACGTATCATATTGTTAAAGCGTGGCTTTTCCGGCTTCCGTCGCGCTGCCCCTCATTGCCCTGCCGGGCATTTCTCCCCGAATAGTGACGGGGAGAAAGGGGCTGTTGTTGGGGATTTCGCCCTCCGCTAAAGCGGACCGCCTCTCGCCCCCTCCACCTCCCCCGCCGACAGAAACAGCAACACCACGTCGCTCATCCCAAGCAGCGGCGTGAACGTGACGATCGTAATGCCGCCCGTCGCATTGGTGCGGGTCAGGCCCTCGGAATAGATGTCGAGCGGCGGTTCCTCGTCGAACCAGACGCCGTGCAGCGTCTCGCCCTGCCATTTCTCGCGGCCCTTCTCGAAACTCTTGAACGACAGCACCGATTCATCGGCCTGGACATCGCCGCCGCCGCCCCAGCGCACCACGACGCTGTCGAGCGCGCCCGGCGCGCCGCGCCCCATCGTGGTCTGCCGAATGGCATCGGCGGGGATCATGCCGGTGCCCCATTGCGCCTGCTGCTGCGGCGGGCCGACCAGTACGCGCTGCGGGTTGTCGCGGGTGCTCTCGCCGGTCACGCCGGCGGCCCACAGCCGGACCGCGCTGTCGAAAACCTTGCCTTGCCACCACCGGGGATAGCGGCCGGTCAGGTGCATGGCCCATTCGGCGCCGCCTGCCCTGGTCTTGCCGAGCTGGTTTCCGGCCATGAACAGGCGTTCGCGATTTGCAGCTCCCGCCGCATGAAACTCCGCCTGCCTGACGTAGGGCCGGTAGGCGGCAAGCTGGTTGGCACGGCGGCGGCGGTCAAGCTCAGCCAGCAGCGCCAGATATTCCGTCCTCGCCGGGATCAGAGACCTCTTCGAGGAACGGCTTGAGCACGGCTTCGAGGCCGCGGATGCGGTGGCGGATCTCCTCATCGCTCAGTCCGTCCAGTTGGTTGATGGAAACATGCAAATCCTTGGGCAGCACCGAAAGCACGACCTTCAGATATTGGTCCGGCTTGCCGGCCCGCACCTCGGCGATGACGCCGGCGCCATGGCTACGGAAATCGGTACGCAGGGCGGCCAAGAAATCGTCGCCCAGCGTCTTTTTCGTCCGTTTCGGGCGAGGCTTGCGCGCAACCGCCGCGGCGGGCTTGCGCCTGGCCGGTTTCGCCTTGCCGCGCTTCGGCCCGGCGGCGGGTCGCTCAGCCATGGTCCTGGCCCATGGCGTTGGCGCAGGCAACCGCCATGCCGGCCTTCGCGGCCGGTCTGGCTTGCCTGGTCCGCTTCTTCGAACGGGCGGGTTTCTTCCTGGCCTTGCTGGTCTTCCCGGCGCCCTTCGGCGTTGTTGCAACGGCAGACTTCGCGACCCGCGCCTTGAGGCTCGCCATGGCGAGGCCGACAGAATGCCCGGCGAGGCCGGTCTGCGGGAAACAGAAGCCACCCGCGGCGTCCCGCACCATGCCGATCAGCACGCCGGGCGCGACCAGCTCGACCCGGCCCAGCCGTGGCCGCGGCGCCGCCCCCTCGAATTCGCCGATGGCGCTGACGATTTCCTGGCCGTCATCGCCGGTGATGATGGTGGCATAGCGTTGGGTCATGGGATTTCCCGCGGATTGGGAGTGGGCGTTCAGGTGAAGAAGGCGAGACAGCGCCCTGGGCGCTGTCCCGCCGACGTTGATGGCAACAGCCAGAAACAAAAAACCCGCCTCGGCGGCGGGTCGGTGGCGCAACTCAGCACCATAGGCAAATATGTAGCATAGCTGCACTCACCCTGTCAATCCTTGTCAGGACAAAATTCCTAGGAAAATTAGCCGACCTTGCGACTTGGGCTGGTTATTGCGCACCTTGGTAAACGGACGAGGCGGTTCCATCGATGATGGGGTCGTTGCGGCGAAAGCCAGCGGGACAGCGCCCCTGCCGGGCATGTCTCCCACAAGAGGGGAGATCGGATAGCGTCGGTCTTCGCCAATTTTGACCGTCAAGAGACGAGCGGGGCGCTGAAGCTGCCAATCTCCCTCCTCGTGGGGGAGATGTCCGGTCCACCCTCCGCAGCTGCAGCGCAGCTGCTGCGGAGGACGGGCAGGACAGAGGGGGGCGCTGACCCGCCAACTTTGCTTGATCGTTTCGCCAGAAACAAAAAACCCGCCACGGCGGCGGGTCGGTGGCGCAAATCTGCACCATGGGCAAATATGTAGCATAGCTGCACTCACCCTGTCAATCCTTTTCAGGAAAAAACTCCTAGGAAAGTCAGCCGACCTTGCGACTTGGGCTGGTTATTGCGCACCTTGGTAAACGGACGAGGCGGTTTCATCGATGATGGGTCGTTGCGGCGAAAGCCAGCGGGACAGCGCCCCCCTCTGCCCTGCCGGGCATCTCCCCCACAAGGAGGGAGATTGGCAACTTCAGCGCCCCGCTCGCCTCTCAACGGTCAAAATTGGCGAAGACCGACGCGACATCCGATCTCCCCCTTGTTAGAGGGGGGGCGCTGACCCGCCAACTTTGCTTGATGGTTTCGCCAGAAACAAAAAACCCGCCTCGGCGGCGGGTCGGTGGCGCAACTCAGCACCATAGGCAAATGTATAGCATAGCTGCACTCACCCTGTCAATGACTTTTCGAGAAAAAATACCTATACGCATCTAAGCTCCTACTCCCGAACCCGGCCCGTGCGGCCTTTCGGATCGGAAACGCGGCTCGCGCGTTTCGGGCTTGGAGCAAGTCCAGGGCAGCGGTTCGGCTTCGCGGAACGATGAACCGCTCCATCCACGGGAGCAAGTCGCCATGAACGTCGCCAACCTGCAACTCGAAGGCCTGCTGATGGCCGTCGCATCGATCAACCATGTCCTGGTTCGAAAAGGCGTGCTGACCGCCGAGGAGATAGACGTCGCCTTGCGCAAGGCCGAGGCCGGGGAAACCAGCGAGGAACGGTCCGAGGGCATGTCGGCGTCGAGCCGTGACGCGGTCAACTTTCCGATACGGCTGCTGGAGCTTGCCAACCAGTGCCAGCCGGAGGCGGACATGCCCTCCTTTTCGAAGCTTGCACGCATGGTCGGCCAGATGAAGGAGCCCTACAACGACCAGATGTGAGGAGCCAGGGGCACTCGATGGCCTCACGCCCTGCCCGGTCATCCCAGGTTGACCGCCAGCATCCTTCCCGGCCCGTGCGCCGCCGCGAACAGCAACCCGGCGATGAACGAAAAATGGTCGACGAAGAAGCCGAACTCGGCCTGGTTGCCGGTCCAGTGGCTCGGTCCGTGGAAGGCAAAGGCCAGGAACAGCACGTAGGCGGCGGCGACCAAAGCGGCCTGCGAGAAGAAGGCACCGCTCAGGAAGCACAGCACGAGGGCGACTTCCAGGATCGCCGCGCACCACGCCAGGAAGAGCGGGAACGGAAAGCCGGCGGCGGCGATGTAGCCGGCGGTGGCCTCCATGCCCATGAATTTGAAGGTCACCGCCATCAGGAAGAGAGCGGCGAAAATCAGGCGGGCGACGAGTACGGCCGCGGTCTGCCACGGCGATTGAGCGATTTGCGACGGCATGGTGTCTCTCCAGGGGTTGAGCGAGGTGTCGCTTCCAAGGACGTCCGGGCGGCGGCGGGTCCGACACGCCGGCGGAATTTTTTTCGAAGCGCCGCGACCAGGCCGGGGCGTCCGTTCCATCCCGCGCAAACCGATTTCGATCCGCCGGCTGATGTTGTAGAATACCGCGGCGCTCAAGGGGAGGAGAACCTGGCGAAGGCCCTGACCACCGGCGCGCCGCGGCATGCGCCAACGAGCGCCGCCTATGAACAGGATTGCAAGGAGATGCTCGCCCACCATCTCGACGCCCTGCTCGACAAGGTCGAGGCCGCCGGCTGGGACCGTGGGCAGGCCGCCTCGGCCCTGATGTATCTCGCCGCCAAGCGGCTGAAGCCTGTTTGAGGCGAGGCAGGAGTGCCTGGGGGCGCCTGGCCGGCCTTCACCAACAATTAATCATCCTGAAACTTGTCCGTAACCACCAACGTGCTATTGTTGAGCCTGGGCTAATGCACTGATGTCGGGTGCGGTATTTTGGGGCGGGCTGGAAATTGGGCGCGAGCGTCGGGTTGGGGACCAGGTCCTATCGGGTCCTGTCGCCGGTTCTGGAGTGCATTGGCTGCGGCGGCACCGGACAGGTTTTTCAATGCCCGCGCTGGACAAGCTCCAGCGGCCTTTGCTGCCCCGCAGGTACGCACCGACGCGGCTGCCCCGGCGCCAGCACGCTCTGCGCCGAATGTGGGGGCTCCGGCGGGCACGCCGCCGATCCGGCCGAGGCATCGGCCTAAATCAGCCGGCTTCGCCCCGCCGCGCCTTTGGAACCAGCGACGCCGACAGCTGTTATGTCTGACCGCGGGCTTGGATGTCGAACCCGCTCCGGCGTCCCGGCAAAACCCGCGGATGACAGAAAGCGAGGGCCGCATGGCCGACGACAAATCGAAGATCAAACAGGACCGCAAGCTGGTTTCGAGCGAGGACACCTATGAGGTCGCCGCGTTCGCCCGCAAATACGGCATTCCGCAGAGCGAAGCCCAGACCATCATCAAGCGCTATGGGCCATCGCGGAAGAAACTTGATAATTACATGGCCGCGCGCGGATGACCCCGCGAGCGTCCGGTTCGGGCTTGAAACCATTGCGCCGACCCCGGCGTTGACAGCGGTTGGAGGTCACGGCCATGTCCGACACCATACGCAGAACCGGCAGTTGCCTGTGCGGCGGCGTGCAGTTCACTCTTACCGGCCCGCCGCTGCGGACGGGAATTTGCCATTGCAAGGACTGCCGCAAGACGAGCGGCTCGGCCTTTTCCGCCTTCGCCATCTGGCCGCGCGAAGCTTTTGGGATGACCGGCATCGTCAGCACTTATGGCGGGCGCAGCTTCTGTCCGACCTGCGGCGGCCGCGTCGTCTCGCTTCGCGACGACGAGGCCGAGGTGATGATCGGCAGCCTGGACATCGTGCCGACCGAACTTGTGCCGGAATACGAATTGTGGATCGGCCGGCGCGAGAACTGGCTGTCCGCTCTGTCGGGCGCCGTGCAGTTCGAACACGACCGGCCGGAGCCGCAGGCGCACGGCGTCGCCCGGCCGAGAGCGCTGTCGGGAGCCGCCGCGCGCGACTGATTTTCATTCGTAAGAGGCCGCCGGCATTCACCGCTACTGCTTCGGCGGCTGCGGCGGCACTTCACCTGGCTTGATCACCGGCGTCTTGCCCACGTCGGGCGCCGGTGCGGCCATGCCTTGGTCGCCGGTCGGCGGCGGCTTCAGCACGCCGCCGCATTCGTCGAGCGTCTCCGTCAGATTGTCCGCCAGATTGCCGTTTTGGGGCTGCTGTTTTGCGTCTGGCTGGGCCCGGCACTTGTCGGTCGGCGGCGCGGCGTTGTTCTCGGTCTGAGCCACGGCCGGCACGGCAAGGGCCAGCATGAGACCAAATGGCAGGGTGGCGAGTTTTCTCATCTCGGCCTCCTCTTTCTCAGGCCGCCCCGTAGGCGGCCTGCTTCCTTCCGACATGGCCGCCCGTGGCGGCCTTCCCTTCACGGGGACAACGTCCGGCGGTCGAAAAGGTTGGCGGCTTCCGCGCCCGCAACCAATCCTGTCTCCGGCCGTTGCGGCAGCGGAGGCGCGATCATGTTCGATGGTTTCCAGGCCGCCCGTGTCCACATCGGCGATGCCAGCATATTTATCCGCCGCGCCGGCAACGGGCCGGCGCTGCTCATGCTGCACGGCTTTCCGCAAACCCATCTGATGTGGCGCGACGTGGCGCCGGGGCTGGCGGACCGGTTCAGCGTGGTGTGCGCCGATCTGCCCGGCTATGGCGCCAGTTCCTGCCCGGCATCGAGCCGGGATCACGCGACCCATGCCAAGCGCGCCATGGCCCGCGACTTGGTGGCGGCCATGGCGGAACTCGGTTTCGGCAGCTTCATGGTCGCCGGCCATGATCGCGGCGGGCGTGTCGCCTACCGCATGGCGCTCGACCATCCCGGCAGCGTCGAAAAGCTTGCCGTGCTCGACATCGTCCCCACGGCCGACGCCTGGGACCGGGCCGACGCCAGGCTGGCGCTCGGCTATTGGCCGTGGTCGTTGCTGGCGCAGCCCGAGCCGTTGCCGGAAACGATCCTGGCGGGCGCCGCCGAGGCGATCGTCGACAATGCCCTTGGCGGCTGGGGTTCGTCGCCCTCGGTGTTTCCGGCCGAGGTGCGCCAGGCCTATATCGATGCGTTGCGCGACCCGGCCCATGTTCATGCGATCTGCGAGGAGTACCGGGCGGCGGCCACGCTCGACTGCGAGCACGACCATGCGGACAAGGCCGCCGGCAGAACCATCCGCTGCCCGGTGCTGGCGCTGTGGAGCGGGCAAGGCGCGCTTGCCGAGTGGTACGCGGACGATGGCGGCCCACTGGCGCTCTGGCGAGACTGGGCCGGCGACGTGCGCGGCCAGGCGATGCCCGGCGGCCACTTCTTTCCCGAGGAAGCCCCGGCGCAAACGGCTGAGGCGTTGGCCGGCTTCTTCGGCGAAGAAGACCAGCCTTAGCGATCGGCACCGGCAGAGCGAAAGCCCCAGCTTTCCAGCGCCCCTAAGGATGGTCGAGCCCGATCCCGGTCTCGTTGGACGGGACATCGGGCGGATCGGTCCAAACATCCCTTTGCGGGCAATCCTCGTAGCGGTGGTCGCGGCCGCCGCAGAACGAACAGCACATGGCTTCGCGTTCCTCGTTTCCAGGCCGCCATTGCGGCATTTCGTATGGCTTCCTGCCGACCATGCCCAGCAATGCTCGACGCGCGATTTGGTTGCGCGCGGGCGCCCGCCATGCCTGACCAGGCAAAACCACGCGGCCTGTCGCCGAACCAGCGGACAGGATCTGGATTTTGTGAGACAATGTTACCGAAGCAATTCCAGGAAAAGTGTGAAACAGTTTTTCGCCCGGAATTGCTACAAGACAAACAGCAATCCAGGAAAAGTGCGACGCGCCTTTCCGCCCGGGATTGCGTCATGATGAAGAGCAACCTCATGTCCATTCGTATTCGCGTCCTGTTGCTGACCGTGGGCGCCATGCTTGCCGCGACCGGCCTCGCCGATGCACGGCCCGACAGCCGCGGCATGAGCTGCGCCCAGATTAGGGCGATGATCCAGGGGCACCGCGCGGTGGTGCTGACCACCGGCCCGAACACCTATGACCGCTATGTCAGGCAGTTCGGCAATGAATGCGACTGGCCGGAAGTACCGATGTCGGCTTACATCCCGGCCGGCGACGGACAATGCCCGGTCCATCGCTGCGAGGAGCCGGTCAACAACTTCCCGAATTGACGGCCGGCCGCTCCCGCGCCATAACCGTTCCCGCTTCTCCCGCTTCGTCTAATGGTAGGACAGCGCCCTTTGAAGGCGTGAATCGTGGTTCGAGCCCATGAGCGGGAACCAGAACTTCGACGGGCAGCCCCCGTTTTGCACCGGCCTCGCTGAAACCATTTCATGGACCTTGCGTTGACGAACGTCAGACACAGGAGACATTCCATGACCGTCTACTGCCGCGTATCCATCGACAACCGGCCGGACACCACGGAGGCCGTTTTCCAGGCGGTGCCGCGGATCGGTGAAAGCATTTCGCTTTCGGTCGACGGAAGTGCGCAGGACCTGCGGGTGTCGCGTGTCGTGCATGTCCCCAACGGAGCGCTGGAAGGTGCCGCGATCGTCGTCGAGGTGACGACCAACATTCTCTGAGGTGTTGCGCGGGAACGGATCGATGCCGCACTGAGCTGGCGCCGGTTTGCCCGCCAACGGATATCGGCGGCCTCACGCCATAGTGATGAAACCTCTCGCCGCCACAGGCGTTTAGCGACGGCAATGCTGCTGTCGAGGTTCCAATGCAAACCGCATGGTTCTCCAAACCGGTGATGGTTTCGGTCGGCGTTACCGGATCCACCCACTATCTCACCAACACGCAAGAGGCCATCGAACTGCTCACGACGCATTGGCGCGACGCCGGCAGCCCAAAACACCAGTCGGCGTTGCGCGCCTGCCGCCGGGCGACGAGCGGCGACGTGTCTCCCGATATCGCCAGGCAGGCTTTTGTCGAAGCCGCCCGCGAGGCGCATATCCTGGTGGAATAGCGGTCCTGGTCGAATAGGCAGGATCGAACAAGAGGGCTGGAGTGAACCGATCTAAAGAGGCACGCCTGTGCCCGGTCGCCCGGTTTCTTCAGGCTCGACGCTCGGAGGCCCGAGCCCATCGTCGACGGGCTCGGTGTTGGCCTGCGGCGCGATGATCGATGCCAGCGGCGCGTCCAGGCGCCAGTTCAGACGGCCGGGCGAGCGCTCAAGGGTCGCGGCGCCGCCCAGCGACTGCGGCGCCACCCGCTTCAGGACGACGGTGCCGAACCCCATGCGCGTGGTTTGATCGTGTCCGTTGCCGCGATGCGGCTCGGATGTCTCGTTCCAGAGCAGCTGGAATTGCCGCTCGCCAGCGGCATCGGCGTCGATCTTCCAGGTGATCTCGATGCGGCCGGCGTCGCTGGCCAGCGCGCCATATTTGGACGAGTTGGTGCCGAGCTCGTGGAAAGCCATGCCGAGATTCTGCACCGCGTTCGACTGTAGCGTCAGGACTGGTCCCGAGAGCAGGATCTGCTCCTCGCGGCCGAACGGCTTGAGGTGCTCCTGGATCAGGTCGAACAGGCTCGCTCCCGTCCATTCCGAAGTGACAAGCAGATCGTGCGAACGAGAGAGCGCCATGATGCGGGCGCGGATCAGCTCCTCGAACTCGCTCGGATCGCTCGTGCGCTTGCTGGATTCCCTGACCATCGACAAGATGATCGCGAACTGGTTCTTGACGCGATGGTTTACCTCGCGCATCAGCAGCCTGATCCGGCGTTCGCTTTCCTTGGCCGCGGAGATGTCGCGGGCGATCTGCGAGGCGCCGATGATCTCGCCATTGCCGCTCTTGATCGGCGAAATCGTCAGCGAAACGGCAATCAGCACGCCGTCCTTTCGCCTTCGGGTGGTCTCGAAACTCGCTACCCGCTCGCCATTGCGGATCCTGCCGATGATCTGGGCTTCCTCAATGTTGAGATGATCGGGAATGAGCATCAGGATCGACTGGCCCAGCACTTCCTCGGCGTTGTAGCCGAACATGCGTTCGGCCGCCAGGTTCCAGCTCGTGATGATGCTGTTCAGATTCTTGCCGATGATGGCATCGAACGAAGAATCCACGATCGCGGCGAGCCACGCATCGGCATCTGATGTTTCCTTGTTGCCGTCAGCCATTGTCGCCACGAATTTCCGTCATCTTTGTCAGGTAGCGCGCCGGCGCATTAAGGCAATTGCCTCCCGGCAAGCGGGGACACGCGGCGCGCTCACGCTTGCGTCACTCCGGCGGCCGGTCGGTTTGCTTCCCGTCCCCGCCGTCAGGCACCAGTACCCCGAACTCCTGCGACTTTACGCCTTGCCCCGCGCGCAAGAACCCATCCGAGGCAAGACCGCGCCGCAGAAGTTCCCTGACCGCGGCCGAGCGGCTCGGCATGCGCTTCTCGAAGCGCCAGTTTTCCAGCGCTCCCAGCTCCTCCGCCGTGAGCATGACCTGCAATCGTTCCGGACGTTCCAGCTCCGCCATTTGCACCTCCATTCAGGAGTAAAATACGTTGAGTTAGTAATTGCCTCATTTGTCTTGTAGGTAGTATTGCGCTCGTAACGCGTCAAGGTCTGCCATCGCGTGATTGGCACATTAGCGTGAATATGCTAACTTGTTGATTTCATGAATATTTTTTCAGGATTTCGCTTGCCAACGCCGATCAGTCGGCGCATGCTGGCCCGAGAACGAAAACCAATCCCCATGGGAGGTTTCGATGCGGTATGAATACTCGGTACGCCTGCGCGGTGACGTTTATTCAGCGGTGCAGATGGCGTTCGAGACAGCGGGCATCGTCAACATCACTGCCGTCGCCGAACGCGTCAGGGTCAGGAACCTGGCCGAAAACGTCGCCCTCGAGGATGTGGAACACCTCGTCCTGCAGGCCGCGCAACTGATCGGCGCGGCGATCGAATTCGACGCGGCGGGCAATCCGCTGATCGACGAACAGGTCGACGAGTGCCCGACCGCCAAGCTCTGTTTCGCGCCACCGGCCTCGATACAATAGCCGGCCTCTTTCCCGTCAAGCGCCGGTGTTGCGGCAGCCCCCTTCTCCCCGTCGCTATACCTATCGGATTCACACATATTGCAGTCCGAGGTTGGCGCCGTATTTGATGGCGTGGAATTCGGCGAGGCCGATGCGCATGACCTTGG
>NZ_JAMYQP010000048.1:0-36127 GCF_040320945.1 Mesorhizobium sp. M0587 | reverse complement strand
ACGGCAAGCCAGGCCCCAAGGTCATGCGCATCGGCCTCGCCGAATTCCACGCCATCAAATACGGCGCCAACCTCGGACTGCAATATGTGTGAATCCGATAGGTCACTATACGGGGAGAAGTGCCCGGTCCACCCTCCGCAGCTGCAGCGCAGCTGCTGCGGAGGACGGGCAGGGCGATGAGGGGCGGCGCGGACCTCGACTATGTTGGGCGCCTCCCCTTGCGCCAATTCGTCTTTGGTGGCTGATTACGGCGGGGCGTCACGGGGGTGGGCATGGCGACGGCGAAGCACGTACTGAAGCGCATCCTGATGATGCTTGCCGGCTATCTTCTTGCCGTGCTGGTCGGCCTGTTCGGCGTGGTGGCGATCTATGCCGCGCTGAGTTCCCTGCCCAACGCGCCGGCGTATTTCGACGTCATGGGCGTCACGCCTATCGCGGCGCTGGTGGTGCCGCCGCTAGGCATGTTCATCTATTTCCTGACGATCGTGGTGACCGGGTCGCAGACGCTGGTCTTCGCGCTGATCGCCGAGTTCTTCTCGCTGCGCAACGCGCTGATGCACATGGTCTTCGGCGCGGCTGCCGCCGCTGGCGGTTTTTTCCTGATCTGGCCGAGTTCGGCGCAGGACATCGATCCCGAACGCTGGGCCGATATCGGCATCATCGCCGCCGCCGGCCTTGTCGCCGGGCTTGTCTATTGGCTGATCGCCGGCCGCGACGCCGGCTTTCGGCGCCCGCTGCTGGAACGCTAGGTCTTTGGTTTTGCGCAATTCCGGACGGAAAACCGTTTCACACTTTTCCTGGAATTGCTTTCGATCAGCTCGACGGCGAGCGCACCGCCTCGGTGGCGTCCAGCGCCTGCTTCAGCCGGGAATCGCGGTCGTAGACGTCGTTGAAATATTCGACCTTGCCCGACATGTCGGGCCATGCGGTGAAATAGGCGACGTAGACAGGGATCTTGCGCGTGACATTCTCGCTGGAATGGCCCTGCTTCAGCTTCTCGGCGACATAGTCGACCGAGGTGCCGAGCACCGCCGCGGCCATGCCGCGCGGATCCTGCAGACGCACGCAGCCATGGCTGAGCGCCCGCATGTCGCGCTCGAAGAACGACTTCTGCGGCGTGTCGTGCATGTAGATCGCGTGCTTGTTGGGGAACAGTATTTTCAGCTCGCCAAGCGCGTTGGCCTCGCTCGGCTGCTGGCGCACGCTGTAAGGAATGTTCGCGCCATAGGCGCCCCAGTTGACGGCCGATGACGGGATGCGCTTGCCGCGCGAATCGGTCACCTCATAGCCGGCGCGGTCGAGATAACCGGGATCGCCGCGCAATCTGGGCAGCATTTCGTTGACGATGATCGACTGCGGCACGCCCCAATAGGGATGAAAGTCGACCTGCTCGATCTGGTCGTAGAAGAACGCGGTCTGGTTGGTGGTCCGGCCGATGACGGCACGCGTCTTCAGCTTTTCCTCGCCATTGTCGATATAGCTCGCGGTGAAAGCCGGCTGGTTGATGAAGACGCGCGGGCTGCCGAGATCGGAAGGCAGCCAGCGCAGTTCCTCCAGCGCCACCTGCACCTTGAGCAGCCTGTCGGCCTTCGACGTTCCCGCCAGCGATGCGACGGTGCGCGGCCCGATGACGCCGTCGCCCTTCATGCCCGCCTTCTGCTGCACCGCCTCGATGACCGGCACCAGGTCGGGAACATAGACCTCGCTGGTGGCCAGCCTGGACAGGACCTCGCCATAGGCGCCGCCCATCTCGTCATCGAGATTGCGCGCGATCAAGGTCAACAGCTTCGGCAGTTCGGGGCTGGTCTCGCCGGGCTTCAGCAGCAGCTTGGGATCGACGACGATCTCGTTCTCGGCGCTCGCCTGCAGGGATTCCAGTTCGACGCGCAGCGCCTGGTATTCCGGATTCTGCGGGTGGCGCGATTCGAGATAGGTGCGCACCTGCTGGGTATGGGCCAGCGTTTTCAGCACACCCTCCAGGTCGAGCGGCTTGGCCGGAAAATCATAGTAGCCGGTCATGCGATTGGGCTCGACACGGCCGCTCTGGGCATCATGGGCGTAGCGCAGGACACGCGCCGACAGCGCCATTTCGAAACGGACAAGCGCCTTCAGCCGTTCGGCCTCGTCGGCCGTCGAGGCGCCGGCGGCGGGCACGTCGACCGTATAGTCGGCCGGCGCCAGGCCATAGCTCGCGGCCTCGCCCAGCACCCGCACCGCGTCCTGGGCACGGTTGTTGGGGGTGGTTCCGCTCACCCAGATGAAGTCGGGATTGGCCGAGTAATAGGCGATCAGCGCCTTGGCGATCTCCGGCTCGGCGTAGAGTTCATAGTCGCCAAGCCCGGCGACGGCGTCGTGGAAGGCCGCGCCCGTGGCCGAGGGGACAAAAGCGGCGTCTTGCGGCGTGGCCGGCTGCGGGACGGCCGCCAGCGCCGAGAAGTCGACCCGCGTCAGCCGGTCGGCCTTGTAGGTGTAATAGGAGGGGCTGCTGATCTTCACACCGCCGCCGGCCGAGACTTTCGGCTGTGGTTTGTGTGGCGGCGGAGGCGGAAACTCGCCTTGCGGCGCATGCCTGACGCCGCCCCCGAAAAGCATGTCGAAGAGCCCCTGGGCGCCTGCCTGAGGCGTGCCGAACGCAAGTGTCGCCGTAATAGCCATCAGCGGCACCACGGTCGCTTTGTTGCCGAGGAATTTCATGGACCACCCGCTCCGGCCGCAACCGGTTTCCGTTCCGAACGCTAGACCGTCTCGCCCACCGCATGGCGGATGTAAGACGCGACTATACCGATTCATACCGATTTCGTTAAGCTTTCATAAATTTGGGAAAGCCTGTTGCAGAACAGTTTCACAACATCGTGACGCCGGAGCGGCGGGTGTTTCCGCTCCGGCCTGGAAATGCGATCGGTATCAGGCGTTTGCGCCACCATCGATCGTTAGCGCCGTGCCGGTGACGAAACGGCCTTCCGGGCCTGCGAGCCAGGCCACCATGCCGGCGATCTCCTCTGCCTTGCCGAAGCGCGGCGTTGCCATTTTCCGCCGCTGGTGTTCGGCGTGCGGGCCGTCCTTCGGGTTCATGTCGGTATCGGTCGAGCCTGGATGAACGACATTGGCGGTGATGCCGCGCGGGCCAAGATCGCGCGCCAGTGCCTTGGTCAGGCCGACCAGGGCCGCCTTGCTGGCCGAATAGGCGCCGAGGCTGGTGTCGGTGACCCGCTCGGCGAGATTGCTGCCGATCGAGATGATTCGACCGCCCTCGCCCATATGCCTCGCCGCCGCCTTCGAGGCGACGAACGGGGCTCTGAGGTTGACCGACATGGTGTCGTCGAAATCGGCAAGCGACAGCGTATCGATGGGTGCAGCGCGCCAGATACCGGCGCTGTTGACCAGGATGTCCAGCCGGCCGAATGCGGCCGCGGCTTCGTCGACGGCCTTGTCTATGGCTGCGGCGTCGCGATTGTCGGCCCTGATGGCGATGGCGCGGCCACCCTTGGCCTCGATCTCGGCGACGACCGAGCGGGCCTGTTCCTCGCCTTGCACATAAGTCAGCGCGACGTCGGCGCCGTCGGCCGCGAGCCTGCGCGCGATCGCTGCCCCGATGCCGCGGCTGCCGCCGGTGACGAGCGCCGCCTTGCCGTTCAATTTGGTGGAAGACATTGGATTCTCCATTATGTAATGATCGATACATAAATATCTGGCAGGCTTGCCCATTCGCGTCAATCCAATTATGTATCGATCACCACAGAAAAGAACGCCCTTACCTGAAAAACGCCATGTCTGAAAGAGGCCGTCCCCGCACCTTCGATCGAACCGCTGCCTTGCGGCGGGCGATGGAGGTGTTTTGGGCCAAGGGCTATGAGGGCGCCTCGATGAGCGACCTCGCCACGGCGATGGGCATCAACTCGCCCAGCCTTTATGCCGCCTATGGCAGCAAGGAGGCGCTGTTCCTCGAGGCGACGGACCTCTATTCGCAAATAGAGGGCGCGGACATCTGGCAGGCGCTGGAGGAGGCGCCGACCGCGCGCCTTGGCATCGAGCGTTTCTTGCGCCGGACCGCGAAGGCCTATTCGCAGACCGATCGGCCGCAGGGCTGCCTGATTACGCTCGGCGCATTGCACCAGGATTCGAGCCGCGGCGCCATCTGCGACGACCTGCGCCGCCGCCGCGCCGAGAACCAGAAGGCCCTGCGGAGGCGCCTCGATCGCGGTGTCGCCGAAGGCGAATTGCCGGTGGACTTCGACAGCCGCGCCGCAGCGATCTTCTTCGCCACGGTTCAGCACGGCATGTCGATCCAGGCACGCGACGGCGCATCGCGCGCCGCGCTGATGGCGACCGTGGCTGGCGCGATGGCCGCCTGGCAGACCATGGCGGCCACCGACAAGCCGTGACAAACGCCGTCAGTTATGCTCGAAATTCGACCTGCCTGCAGAACCGTGCGGCCGGGAGGGACGAGTGAAAAAGGGTTATCGCGAACTGCTGGATGAGGCGAACGCCGAGATCGAGGTGGTTTCGCCGGAGGAAGCGGCAGGCCTGCTTGAAGACGAAGGCACGATCTTCGTCGACCTGCGCGACCCGCGCGAGGTGGAGCGCGACGGCAGGATTCCCGGCGCCGAGCATGTCACCCGGGGCATGCTGGAATTCTGGATCGATCCCGAAAGTCCCTATCACAAGCCGTTCTTCGCCTCGGGAAAGAGCTTTGTGTTCTTCTGTGCCGGCGGCTGGCGCTCGGCGCTGGCCACCAAGACGGCGCAGGATATGGGGCTGTCGCCGGTCAAACACATCCTTGGCGGCTACACCGCCTGGAAAGCCGCCGGATTGCCGGTCGAGCTCGGCGAGAAGAAGAAATAGCTTCGACCGCAGCTCAATGCAGCGGCGTCGGCTCCCGATGCTCCGCGACGAAGCCGACGGCGCGTTCGACGACCCCCTTGTCCGCCAGGATGCGGCGATGGCCGAGCCCGTCGGCCCAGTGGAGCCGCACATGGCCGCCGGCCCCGGCATAGCGCGTTGCATGATCGGCTGACACTTCGCGGTCATCCGGTGCGTGGATGACCAGTGTCGGCACCAGCGCGTGGGCGAGCTGGCGGTCGCCGGTGAACTCGTGCAGCGGCCGGCCGGAAAGATGCTCGACACGGTCCGCCATGGCGACTTGCGAGCGCGGGCCTACATTGAGCATGCGGCTGAAATCGGCGAAGATGGCCGGCAGCGAACTGGGCGCGGCAATCAGCACCAGACGTCCGGCCGCCAGCGGCGGGATGTTCTTGACCGAACCCGCAATGGCATTGGCGGCAACGGCGCCGCCGAAGGAATGGCCGACCGCCGCCGCGAAGGGACCGAACCATTCGCCGGCAACCCGCACCGCGTCCACGGCATTGACCATATTCAGCCGCCGCCCCTGCGACTGGCCGTGGCCGGGAAGGTCGAGCGAGGCGACCCTGTAGCCGGCCGCGCGATAGCCTTCGATCAACGCACGCATATATTCGGTGCGCGAACGCCAGCCATGCACGACGAGAACCGTGCCGGCCGCCGCCCTGCCCGGCTCCGGCCGGAATTCGTGCACCGTGACGCAACCGGTGGCGGTCTTCAGCCGATGATGACGCGCCTCCGCCATGAACTCCGCCGCGCGGTCGACGGCACGGCGTTCGCCGTCCGTCAGCGCCTTGGCGTTCGGCGTGCGGCAGAACAATTCGAAAGCCGCGCGCCCGGTGAGGCGCGGCGCGATATGTTCGGCCGCACCAAACACCCCCCGGATGACCTTCAGTCCGAATGATGCCATAGTGAGAATCCATCCATACGTTCAAGCATGAACATAATAGTTCAAAGATGAACAATAAACAAGAGTTACCTTGGGACAACCCGCGGTTTCGCAACTGGGTCGCGGTGGCGCGCGCCTGCCATGTGCTGGAGCGCACGCTGGCGGTGAAGCTTGCGCCGCTCGACCTGAAGCCGGCGCAGCTCGACGTGCTGATGAATCTCTACCGCCACCCCGGCATGTCGCAGCACGACCTTGCCCGAAAGCTGCTCGTCGGCCGCTCCAACGTCACCATGCTCTTGCCGCAGTTGGAGGCACGCGGCCTGCTGCGGCGCGAGGGCGACGAGAAGGACAAGCGCATCCTGCGGCTGGCCCTCACCGAAGCCGGCGAGGCGCTGCTGATGCAGGCGCTGAAAGTGCATATGGCGCTGATCGAAAAGGCGATGAGCCAGTCGACGCCGGAGCAATGCGACATGATCGGCGAGCAGATGCGCAAGACCTACGAAGTGCTGAAAGAGGCGTGACGGCCCGTTCGCCTACCACATCGTCTTCTTGGCTCGCTCGGGCCATTCCTTGTCGTAGGTCTCGCCGTCGATGGCCTTGCGGCTGGTGATTTCCAGGATTTGTCCGGGCGTCGGCAGCGATTTCGGGTCGAGATGCCTGGCCGGGTTCCAAAGCTCGGAGCGAACGATGGCGCGGGCGCACTGGAAATAGACCGAATCGACCTCGATGACGGTGACCGAGCGCGCCGGCTTGCCGTCCACCGTGAATGACGCACAGAGCGCCGTATCCGTGGTGATGTGGGCGCGGCCATTGATGCGCAGCGTCGTGCCGGAGCCCGGCACCAGGAACAGCAGCCCGACGCGCGGATCCCGGATGATGTTCTTCAGCGAATCGGCGCGGTTGTTGCCGCGCCGGTCCGGCATCATCAGCGTTTTCGGATCGTGGATGCGCACGAAGCCGGCGAGATCGCCGCGCGGCGAACAGTCCAGCCCCTCCGGCCCGCTGGTCGCCAGCGCAACGAAGGGCGAAGCCTCGATGAAGGCGGCATATTCGGGGATGACATGGTCAAGTTCCTTGACCAGCGAGGCTTCGCCGGGAACGCCATAGAGCGCCTCGAGCTGCTCGACCGTGGTAATGACGGACATCTTTCGTCTCCAAACCTTTGCCGGCGCTACTCCAGCTGTGTGACGCCTTCACGACACCGTCATGCCTACGGCTAGCGATCCCGGCTCAGGCCCTTTTCCGCGAGCTCGGCCAGATAGGCGTTCCAGCGCTCCTCCTTCTCGTGGCCGAGCGTATGCAGATAATTCCAGGTGAAAATGCCGGTGTCGTGGAAATCGTCGAAGGTGATGCGCACCGCATAGTTGCCGACCGGCTCGATCTTCAGGATGGCGACGTTGCGCTTGCCGGGAACCGTCACCCGCTGGTCGGGCGAATGGCCCTGCACCTCGGCCGACGGCGAGGCGACGCGCAACAGCTCCGCCGGCAATTCGAACGGCTGATGGCCGGGAAAGGTGACGGAAAGCAGCTTGCGGTCTTTCGAGACGCGGAGTTCCTTCGGTGCGGTCATGGCGCTTGATCCCGTGGCAATCCCCTTCCCCTACGCTGCTTCGCCAGAGGGGAAAAGATAGTTTGAGGTGAGCCGACATGCGATGTCGGCTGGAGAATGTTACCAAGGACCGCGAAACGGTATCTTGAACCGCGAGCCGGATCGTATCACATAGCGATATATAACGACGCCGTTCACGGCCACGGAAAGTGCTTGAAGCATGGACATGATCGACCCTTTCGGTCGCACGATCAGTTATCTCAGGGTGTCGGTCACCGACCGCTGCGATTTCCGTTGCACCTATTGCATGGCCGAGGACATGGCCTTCCTGCCGAAGAAGGACCTGCTGTCGCTGGAAGAACTCGACCGGCTGTGCAGCGTCTTCATCGAAAAAGGCGTCAGGAAACTGCGCCTCACCGGCGGCGAGCCGCTGGTCCGCAAGAACATCATGCATCTGGTGCGCCAGCTGTCGCGGCATCTCGAAAGCGGCGCGCTGGAAGAACTGACGCTGACCACCAACGGCTCGCAGCTTTCGCGCTTCGCCGCCGAACTCGCCGATTGCGGGGTCAAGCGCATTAACGTCTCGCTCGACACGCTCGATGCCGACAAATTCCACAAGATCACCCGCTGGGGCCATCTCGGCAAGGTCATGGAGGGTATCGACGCCGCCCAGGCGGCGGGGCTGAAGGTCAAGCTCAACGCGGTGGCGCTGAAGGACTTCAACGACGCCGAACTGCCCGAAATGATGCGCTGGGCGCATGGCCGCGGCATGGACCTGACCGTCATCGAAACCATGCCGATGGGCGAGATCGACGCCGACCGCACCGACCAGTACCTGCCGCTGTCGCTGCTGCGTGCCTCGCTTGAACGCCAGTTCACCCTGACCGACATTCCCTTCAAGACCGGCGGCCCGGCGCGTTACGTCGAGGTCGCCGAGACCGGCGGCCGGCTCGGCTTCATCACGCCGATGACGCATAATTTCTGCGAAAGCTGCAACCGCGTCCGCCTGACCTGCACCGGCACGCTCTATATGTGCCTCGGCCAGGAGGACGCCGCCGACCTGCGTGCGCCGTTGCGCGCGTCCGAAGGCAACGAACTGGTCGCCGACGCAATAGACGAGGCCATCGGCCGCAAGCCGAAGGGCCACGACTTCATCATCGACCGCCGCACCAGCCGCCCCTCAGTGTCACGGCACATGAGCGTCACCGGCGGCTGATTTTTTTGCGGATCTGGTGCAGTATCGCTTCCACTGGCTTGGAGGCGAGACATGCGGCATTGTTCATTGCTGGCGGTTGTCATCACTATCGCAGCGACCAATGCGGTCGCCGCTCCCTTCACCTACACCAACCAGCGCTTCGGCACCGTCTGCACCTTTCCGGACGATGTCTTCACCGATCGCCAGCCCGAGCCGGACAATGGCGACGGACAGCAATGGCTGAGTGCCGACGGCGCCAGCCTGATCTGCTCCGGCATCCTCAACATCGACGACGACACGCCGAAAGGCTTTGTCGCTGATGAGAAAGCCAGCAACGAGCCCGGCTACAAGGTCACTTACGGCAAAGCCGGCAAAAACTGGGCGGTGCTGTCGGGTCTGAAGGATGGCAAGGTCTTTTACGAGCGGCGCCTGTTCGGCCGGGATGGCATCATCCGCACCGTCTGGATCGATTACCCGCCGGCCCTGAGGTCGAAATACGATCCGCTGGTCGGTGCCATCGCCGGCAGTCTCAAGGGCCCATGAACATTTGGGGCCATCTGCATTTCGGGCCCATGAACATTTCGGCCACAGCGCGAACAAATCTTTATCCCTCGACGTGCCCTGATTTACCGGCGGTGTTTTCCCGCCTAGCCTCCATTTCGTAGCGGTCTTTCGCTCCAGGGGGATACATCATGCGCAAACTTCTTCTCTCTTTCGCATTGCTCGGCCTCGCCGCGCTGCCCGCGGCTGCCCAGTCGATCGGCGGCGCCTATACCGTCGCCGGCACCAATTTCGACGGTTCCTCCTATGACGGCGAAGCCACCATCACGCTGACCAGCGGCACCACCTGCACGATCCACTGGGAGACGGGCGGTTCTTCTTCCGACGGCATCTGCATGCGCAACGACGATGCCTTCTCCGCAGGCTACGTCATGGACAAGGACATCGGCCTCGTCGTCTACAAGGTGGAGGACGACGGTTCCCTGCATGGCCTGTGGACGATCGCCGACAAGGAGGGCAACGGCACCGAGGTGCTGACGCCGAAGAAATAGATTTTTGCTGGCGGCTGTATAGGTTGCGGGGGGCGGAGCCGCCTCCCGGCAAGCTCCGCGGCGCCTGGTACAGTCCTTTACGGTTGCTGTCTGATGCCGGGCTGCTACAGGCTCGCTGCAAAGCAACCGGTAGATGTCTTGCCCCTTTCCCCGAATCTTCGCGGCGCGTTGTTCATGGCGGTGGCCATGGCCGGCTTCACCCTCAACGACGCCCTCACCAAATACTCGTCGCAGTCGATGAACATGGCGCAGGTCATGCTGGTGAGAGGAGCATTCGCCTCGCTCTTCGTCGGCTTGCTCGCCTGGCAGCGCGGCGCGCTTGTCCGACCGCGTTCCATGCTGCAGCCGCTGGTGGCGCTGCGCGTCATTGGCGAGGCCGGCGCCACCGTGTCATTCCTCGTGGCGCTTGCCCATCTGCCGATCGCCAGCGTCTCGGCCGTACTTCAGGCGCTGCCGCTGGCGGTGACGATGGGAGCGGCACTTGTCTTCGGCGAAGCGGTCGGCTGGCGCCGCTGGCTGGCGATCGCCACCGGCTTTGCCGGCGTGATGGTCATTGTGCGGCCAGGCTTCGACGGGTTCAGCGTGTATTCCCTCGTGGCGCTGGCCAGCGTCGCCTGCTGCGCGGTGCGCGACCTGGCCACCAAGCGCATCCCTCAAGCCATCCCGACAATGCTGGTTTCGACCGCCACCTCGCTCGCCATGACCGTCGTCGGCGCGGCGCTGCTGTCGCCGATGGGCGGCTGGACGCCGATGACGGCGCAAAGCACGGTGCTGCTGGCGCTGGCTGCGGTGCTCGTGCTCATCGGCTATCAATTCATCATCATGGCGATGCGGTCGGGCGAAATCTCATTCATCGCGCCGTTCCGCTACACGGCGCTGATCTGGTCCATCCTGCTCGGCTTGCTGGTTTTCGGCGATTTACCAGATATGCCAATGATCGTCGGCGCCACGATCGTCGTCGGCTCGGGTCTCTACGCACTCTATCGCGAGCGAGTCGTCGGCCGGCGAAGGATCGTTGCCGAAAGTACCGGACCTGCGATGGCGCCGGATGGAATTTAGCCGGGTCTTGTGATTTCCGACGACAGGCGTACAGGCTCGATGCATGAAGCGCGACATTGCGGGGATCATACTGGCTGGCGGCCAGTCAAAACGGATGGGCGGCGGCGACAAGAGCCTGCTGCCGCTTGGCAGCGGGTGCGTGCTTGACCAGGTCCTGTCGCGCTTTGGCTCGCAGATCGAATCCCTGGCGCTCAGCGCCAACGGCGACCCGGCGCGGTTTTCCCGTTTCGGACTGCCGGTGCTTGCCGACACTGTCGAAGGCTTTGCCGGCCCGCTTGCCGGAATCCTGACCGGCCTGGAATGGGCCGTTGCCGGCATGTCTTGCAAGACGATCGTCACCGCGGCCGGCGACACGCCTTTCCTGCCGCTGGATCTTGTCGGCCGGCTGGACGAGGCAGCCGGTCGACATCCCGGATCCATCGCGATTGCTTGTTCGGCCGGCAGGCGGCACCCGACCTTCGCGCTATGGCCGACGGGCTGCCGCGACGGCCTGCGGCATTTCCTGGTCGAGGAAGACAACAGGCGGGTTTCGGCCTTTATCGAGCGCAACGGGTTCGTCGAAGTGGATTTTCCGGTTGGACAATCCGCGGGCCGGCCGGTCGATCCCTTCTTCAACATCAACGTGCCGGACGATCTTGCCCAGGCCGCTCGCTTGTTGCAGGGCATGACGCCATGAACAGACCTATCTTCGGCATCACCGGCTGGAAAAATTCCGGCAAGACCACACTGACCGAGAAGCTGGTCGCGGAACTCGTGCGGCGCGGCTGGAAGGTCTCGACGGTCAAACACGCCCATCATGATTTCGACATCGATAAGCCGGGGGCGGACAGCTTCCGCCATCGGCAGGCCGGCGCCACCGAGGTCGCGATCGTGTCCGGCAACCGCTGGGCGCTGATGCACGAACTGCGCGGCGAGGACGAGCCGCCGCTGGACGCCATTCTCGCGCGGCTTGCGCCATGCGACATCGTGCTGGTCGAGGGCTACAAGCGCGAAACCCACCTCAAGATAGAAACCAGGCGGCTGCAGGCCAGGGACAGGACTCCGCTTTCGGCGAATGACGGCAATATTGTCGCCGTCGCAGCCGACTTTACCGTCGACGGCGAGAGCCTGCCGGTGTTCGATCTCGACGACGTGAAATCGATAGCCGACTTCATCGAGCGCGCGACCGGCCTCGTTGCCTAGGAAGTAACGCAACGGCAGGAAGCCATTGCCGATTTTCATGGTTTTGCAGTTGCTTTTTTCTTGGAAAGAGTGGGAGTATCGCGTCAGCGGGCGGTCAAAAGCACCGCCCCACAGAGCCGTTTCGGAACGACGGCCGGGACCGTAAAGAGAGGACTATCATGCGTATTGCACTGCGTATCGCGCTCGCCGCATCGGCCGCGCTGCTGACGCTCGGCGTAGCCCAGGCCCAGGAGAAGACCCTGAGGATCGGTACCGAAGGCGCCTATCCGCCCTTCAACAACCTGACGTCGGACGGCAAGCTCGTCGGCTTCGATATCGACATCGCCCAGGCGCTCTGCGATGAGATGAAGGTCAAGTGCACCTTCGTCGCACAAGATTGGGACGGCATCATTCCAGCCCTCCAGGCTGGCAAGTTCGACGCCATCGTGGCCTCCATGTCGATCACGCCGGAACGCGCCGAGAAGGTCGACTTCACCCACAAATATTACAACACGCCCTCGGCGCTCGCCGTGCCGAAGGACTCGACGCTGAAGGGCGTCACCAAGGAAGACCTCGCCGGCAAGACAGTTGGCGTCGCCACCACCACGACGCATTTCAACTATGCCTCGAAGACCTATACCGACAGCACCATCAAGGGCTATCCGAGCAGCCCCGAGGAACAGGCTGACCTGGCCAATGGCCGCCTCGATGCCATCGAGGACGACATCGTCGTGCTGCAGCAGTGGCTGGATTCGCCTGACGGCGCCTGCTGCAAGATCCTCGGCCAACCCTCGCCGCAACCGGTCGAAATTTTCGGACCCGGCGCTGGTATTGCCGTTCGAAAGGGCGAGACTGATCTCGTCAACAAGTTCAATGCGGCGATCGACGCCATCCGAGCCAACGGAAAATACAAGGAAATCAACGACAAATACTTCAAGTTCGACGTCTACGGCGCCGAGTCCTGATTATCATTGCCAGGGCGGCAGGGGTCCCCTGCCGCCTTGTTCATCTCGGGAGCGCCGTGGGGTAAGACGACTCGATGCCAGCCCAAAGCATATGGACACTGCTCAGTTGGGGACCCGAAGGCTGGAGTGACGACATTGCTTATGGCGCGTTGGTCACCATAGCGCTTGCGCTTGCAACACTGCCGATCGGCCTGACGATCGGCTTTTTCGTAGCCTGGGCCAAGCAGTCCGAAGAACCATCGTTGCGGCTGGCCGCCAACATCTACACCACCATGTTTCGCGGCTTGCCGGAGTTGGTGACGCTTTTCCTGTTCTTCTTCGGCATGCCCATCCTGCTGCAGTACGTCATCCGCCTGTTCAGGCCGGAAGCGACGATCGACGTCGACAGCTTCATCGCCGGCATGATCGTGCTGTCGCTGATCTTCTCGTCCTATACCAGCGAGGTCTTCCTTTCGGCTTTTCGCGCCATTCCCAGCGGTCAGTATGAGGGCGGCTACGCGATCGGGTTGTCCAAATGGCAGACCATGCGCAAGGTGATCCTGCCGCAACTTCTGCGCATCGCCTTTCCCGGCCTTGAGAACTGCTGGCTCAGCCTGCTCAAGGACACCGCCCTGGTCTCGGTCGTCAATCTCGCCGAAACCTTGCGCAATGCCGGCGTGGCGGCCCGTGTCACCAAGCATTCGTTCCTGTTCTACAGCGTCGCGGCGTTGGTCTTTCTCGCGCTCGCCATCCTGTCGTCGATCGCCACCGGGCTCATCTTGCGCTCCCTGGGACGGAGGGAAGCGCGATGAGCTTTACGGACGCAATCGCGGTCGAACGACCGCCGCCGCCGGCGCGCGGCTGGCCGCGGACCCGTATCGCCGGGTACATGCTCGTCGGCCTCTGGATTCTCTTCGGCCTCGGCATTCTTGTCTATCTGGTCTACGCCTGGAACGGTGAATTCTTCGCACGATACGCGCCGGCCTATCTGCAGGGGCTTGGGACGACGCTGGCGCTCGTGATCATTTCGATGATCGCCGGCGCGCTCCTGTCCCTGCCGGTCACCTACGGCCGCATGTCGGATAACCGGCTGTTATCCGGCCTTGCTTATTGCTACGTCTATTTCTTCCGCGGCACGCCGCTGCTCGTCCAAGTCTATCTGGTTTATTACGGTCTGGGCTCTTTCCGGGTGCAGCTCGAATCGATCGGGCTATGGTGGTTCTTCCGCGACGCCTTCAATTGCGGCGCGTTTGCCTTTGCGCTCAACACCGCCGCTTACCAGGCCGAAATTCTGCGCGGCGCCATCGAGAGTGTGCCCAAGGGCCAGTGGGAGGGGGCCGCTTCGCTCGGCCTGCACAAGCTGCAGACGCTGCGCAAGGTCATCCTGCCGCAGGCGATCATTGTGGCCTTGCGGCCCTACGGCAACGAACTCGTCCTGATGATCAAAGCGTCGGCCATCGTCGCCATCATCACCGTCTACGATTTGATGGGCAATGCGAAACTCGCCTATGCCAAATCCTTCGACTTTCAGGCCTATGTCTGGGTCGCCATCGTTTATCTGGTGATGGTCGAGATCCTGCGCCATGGCGTCGAATGGATCGAGCGCCGGATCACCATCCACCTGCACCGCTGACCGGCTTCGCATCGGTCTGCACCAGTCGATGCGCCAGCGCGCACCTTGACGAATCCGCCGCATGGCCTAGACCTTCGGCAACTGAAATCTCTGTTTTCGTCGGAAGGACAAGCCATGGCAACGGTGGCATTTCTCGGTCTTGGCGTCATGGGCTACCCCATGGCCGGACACCTGAAGAAGAAGGGCGGCCACGACGTCACCGTCTACAACCGCACCCGCGCGAAAGCCGAACAATGGGTCGGCCAGCACGGCGGCAGCCTCGCCGCGACGCCCGCACAAGCAGCCGAAGGCAAGGACTTTGTCTTTTCCTGCGTCGGCAATGACGACGATCTGCGGTCGGTAACGACGGGTGCCGAAGGCGCCTTCAGGTCCATGAAGAAAGGCTCGGTGTTCATCGACAACACCACGGCGTCGGCCGAGGTCGCGCGCGAACTGGCGCAAGCCGCGCAGGCCGGCGGGTTTTCGTTTCTGGACGCACCGGTCTCGGGTGGCCAGGCTGGCGCCGAAAACGGCGTGCTGACGGTCATGGTCGGCGGCGAGCAGGAAGCGTTCGACAGAGCCAGGCCGGTTATCGACGCCTTTGCCCGCATGGTCGGCCTGATGGGTCCCGCAGGGTCCGGCCAGCTCACCAAGATGATCAACCAGATCACCATTGCCGGTCTGGTGCAGGGCCTGGCCGAAGGCATCCATTTCGGCAAGAAGGCCGGACTCGACATCGAGAAGGTGATCGAGGTGATTTCCAAGGGGGCCGCCGGCTCCTGGCAGATGGAGAACCGGCACAAGACGATGAACGCCGGAAAATATGATTTCGGCTTCGCCGTCGACTGGATGCGCAAGGATCTCGGCATCTGCCTGGCCGAGGCCGACCGCAATGGCGCCAAGCTGCCGGTGACCGCGCTTATCGACCAGTTCTACAAGGACGTGCAGGCGATGGGCGGCAAGCGCTGGGACACGTCCTCACTACTGGCGCGGCTGGAAAAATAGGGTTTTCGCGGCGATGTCCCTGCCCCTTCCGAGCTGGAGCGCGGACGATGTCGTCGCTCATCTCAAGGCGACCGGCAGCCACGAGAATCGTGCCGGCATGGAACGGTTCGGCATCAACGTCACGACTGCGCTCGGCGTCGGCAATTCCGAATTGCGGCCACTGGCGCGCAAGCTGAAGAAGAACCACCAACGGGCATTGCTGCTGTGGGAGACCGGCATCCGCGAAGCGCGGCTTGTGGCGGCGTTCACCGGCGAGCCGAAGAAGATCACCACCGAACAATGCCGCGGCTGGGCTGGCGACTTCGATTCCTGGGAGGTCGTCGACACTGTCTCGGACTTGTTCGTTGACACGCCATTCTGGCGCGAGCTGGTCGAGGGGTTCGCAGCGGACGAGCGCGAATTCGTCCGCCGCACCGCCTTCGCCATGCTGGCATCGGCGGCAGTGCATTTGAAAAAGGAGCCGGATGCATCGTTCCTGTCTTATCTGCCCTTGATCGAGGCGCATGCGAGTGATCCGCGCAATTTCGTTCGCAAGGCTGTCAATTGGGCGTTGCGGCAGATCGGCAAGCGGTCGATGAGTTTGCATGCCCCTGCTCTTGCCACGGCGCAAAAGCTTGCCAATTCCACAGACAAGACGGCGCGCTGGATCGGCAGGGATGCGATGAAGGAACTATCGGATGCCAGGACGCTCGAACGCCTCGCCGCCAGGAAAGACCGACGAACGTAAAGTCAGCTTCACGGAAGTGACGCGCTCGACACGCGCCGATTTCGAAAACCTGTTCGAGCAGCCGGGCGCACCGAAATATTGCTGGTGCATGGCCTGGCGCCACCTGCCCAGCCGCGAGCATGTCCGGAACGAGGAGAAGAAGCGTGCCATGATGGCGCTTGTCGAAGCCAGCACGCCGGTCGGCATCCTAGCCCATCTTGACGATAAGACCGTCGGCTGGTGCTCGGTTGCACCGCGCGAGACCTACCGCAAGCTTTCCCGGCAGCAGGACGACAGCGAGACCGGCGTGTGGTCGATCGTCTGCTTCTATGTGCCAAGGGCCTTGCGCGGCGGTGGGCTGGCATCCGCACTGCTCGACGCGGCCATCGATCATGCCTTTGCCAAAGGCGCCAGCACGGTCGAGGCCTATCCCGTCGATCAGGCATCGCCGAGCTACAGTTTCATGGGCTTTCACGGCATGTTTGCGGCTCGCGGGTTCCGCGAGACCGGAATGGCGGGTTCCCGCCGGCATGTGATGCGGCTCGATCGTTGACGTCGCTGATAGCGGCGTCTTTACTCGGATCCAAAGGAAGCGGCTAATGATCAACCGTCTCAAATCGACCATGACGCTCGCGGCCGCGTTGTTCGTGTCCACAGCCGCCCATGCTTTGCCCGAGGCCACGCACATACTCTGGAAGGACTTGCGCCCGGCAAGCCAGGCGGCCGCGGAAAACGTCGGGCTGCCGATGATCGCGGCAAAGTTGCCCGATCACGGCGAGACGCTCTCTGCTGGCTTGCAGGACAAGACAATCCAGCTGGCCGGATACGCCTTGCCCGTCGATCGCGACGGCGATCTTGTTTACCAGTTTCTGCTGGTGCCATGGACGGGCGCCTGCAGCCACATGCCGACGCCGCCGCCCAACCAGATCGTTCTCGTCACGCCGGCTCGCCCCTACAAGATGTCGGAAGCCTATCAGCCGGTTGCCGTCACAGGCGCGCTGAAGACGGACATGGAGAAAAGCCAGTTGTTCATTCTCGACGGCGTCAGCGTCATCCAGTCCGGTTACGCCGTCCGCAAGGCTGATGTGATGAGTATCGACAGCGTACCGGACACGATTACGATGCCAGTGAACTCACCATTTCCTCAATAAAAAGAAGAACTAAGCGCGACAACCTTGTGTCAGATCACGCTTAGGCGGCATTGGCGCCCGATTCCTTGTCGAGCACCATGTAATCCAGCGGGATTTCCGTGGTGTACTTGATCTGCTCCATGGCGAAGGACGACGATACGTCGCGGATCTCGATCTTGGCGATCAGCCGCTTGTAGAAGGCGTCGTAGGCGGCGATGTCGGGCACCACGACGCGCAGCAAATAGTCGACATCGCCGCTCATGCGGTAGAATTCGACCACCTCGGGAAATTCCTGGATCACTTCCGAGAACCGCCGCAGCCATTCATGGCTGTGCGAATTGGTGCGGATCGACACAAAGACGGTGACCCGCACATTGACCTTTTCATGGTCGAGAATGGCGACGCGCCGCTTGATGACGCCCTCCTCCTCGAGCTTCTGGATGCGCCGCCAGCACGGCGTCGTCGACAGCCCGACTTTCTTGGCGACATCGGCGACCGCGAGTGTCGCGTCCTCCTGCAAAAGGCGGAGAATTTTTCTATCGAGGCGGTCCATTTTTTGCTCCCGGGGGAATAGATTGGCTATATTCCGCCTTATCCAGGCCTTTCACAAGAAAGAAATTCTGCCGATTGGGCAAAAAGCGAGTGATTTCTTGCTGAAAGGTCAATCGAGACGATAGCGGATTTCCGATCTCAGGAATGGCAGCAAATCCATTTCAAACCAAGGATTCTTCTTCAGCCAGCCGGTGTTGCGCCATGATGGATGCGGCAGCGGCAACACTTTCGGGCTGGCTGGCGCATCCCAGATGGCACGCCAGTCCATTACGGTTTCCGTCAGCGACGGCCGGCGCGCGGCACCCATGTGCCAGGACTGCGCATAGATGCCGATTGTCAGCACCAGATCGATTCGCGGCATCAGCGCCATCAAAGGCGCGCGCCAGGCCGGCGCGCATTCGCGCCTCGGCGGCAGGTCACCGCCCTTGGCATCCTGACCGGGGAAGCAGAAGCCCATCGGCACGATGGCGAACTTCTCGATGTCGTAGAATTCGTCGCTGGTTACGCCGAGCCAATTCCGCAGGCGATCGCCGGAGGCGTCGGTGAACGGCATGCCCGACAGGTGCACCTTGGTGCCCGGCGCCTGGCTGGCAATCAGGATTCGGGCGATCGAGGACGGTCGCAGCACCGGCCGTGACTCGTGTGGCAGGGGCCTGCCGACGGGATTTTCGACGCAGATGCGGCACGCGCGGACCTTCGCGGCAAGGGTGTCGAGTTCGGTTCCCATTTCTCAGGCAGTTGCGCTCGGCCGGCTCGAGATCGCCTGATACCAACGCAGCACATTGGTGCATTCCTCCGGCACTTTGATGCGCGCCGGCTTCATGAAGTCGATGGCGATCATCCCGGTGATGTCGGCGATCGAATAGGCATCGCCGGCGGCGAATTCCCTATCCGCCAGCTCGCCGTCGAGGAGTTTCACGAATGCAATCGCCTTCGGCTTGTTGGCCTCGCCCCATTCGGGGATCTGCGGGATTTCCCATTCCTTCATGGCCGGATGAATATGACGGAAAGCCTGCGTAACGCTGCTGAGCAGGTTGAACTCCATTCGTCTCTGCCACATTTCGACCTGCGCCTTGCCGAGCGCGCCACGTCCGAACAGGGCGGGTTCCGGATGCAACTCCTCGAAATAGCGGCAGATGGCGACGGATTCTGTGAGGATGGTGCCGTCGTCGAGTTCCAGCACCGGTAGCCGTTGCAAGGGGTTGCGCGAGCTGACCGCCTGTTGCTTGTGCTCAAACGCGCCCATGTCGATGGGCACCAGCGGAACCGTGATGCCTTTCTCGGCGAGGAAAACGCGCACCCGCCTTGGGTTGGGTGCCCGGCCACCGTCGAAGAGCTTCATTCGATCCTCCCACCTTTCCCGACCACCATAGAGTTTACTCCAAGCATCACCAGAACCGAAAAATCTCGCGCGCCGCATCGCCGATCGAAGCCAGCGTGCCGTGTTTTCGCTCGACCGCCTCGCCATGGTGGCTGTCGCGCCAGTCCTGCGGCTGGTCGAACGTGCCCGCCCAGATGCCGGCCTTCGCCGCGCGGGCGGCGGCTTCCTCGCTTTCGAAGCCGCCAAAGGCAACGGCCCAGCCCGCCTCGACCTGTGCACTATTGAGATCCTTGCCGCCGGCGGTGCAATCGCCAAGCAGCCGGCCATAGCGATCGCGCTGCCAGCCGGCGCAAGAAACGGGCCTACCCGCGATCAGGCGCACCAGCGACTGACGCGCAAGCGTGCCGCAGGGATAGTCGGCGCCGTTCTTGCGGCAGGTCTGCGTATATTCCGGCGCGTCGATGCCGCGCATGCGGATGCGCTCGGTGCCCAGCGTGATCGAATCGCCATCATTGACGATTGCCGTGCCTTGCGTCTTGCGCGTCTCCACCCGGTCGAGGCGCGCGGCCAACAGGATCAGCAGCCCCAGAATGATGACGGTCAGGCCGTAGTCCAGCAATTTGCGCCACAGGCTTCTCGGGCGCGGCGGCGCGTATCGCCGGCGCGACCCTAGATACCAGGAACGGCTCATATGGCAAACGGTTGGTTAATCATTCGAACGTAGCTTAACACCTTGGAACCGCTGCTCGCATAATTGAAGTTTTGATGCCTTTGCAACGCTCGAACACAGCGGATAAGTTCATTGTGGACCGCAGGAAACCGCATCGCAACAGCGATGTCGCGCGTGCGGTGCGCAAGACGCGCGACCGTCTTTCACAGCAGGCCGGCAATCCCGATTTCGACCGCGAATTGCTGAAACTGCACGCCCGCGCGATGACAAGCGGCGCCATCGCCATTCCGCTGCTCGTCCTGGTGATCGCGGCGGCCGGCCGGCTGGCCGGCGTCGGCAACGAGATCGTCGTCTGGGCGCTGTTCACGCTGACCTGCTACACCATCGTCGCCTTCATGGCGCGGCGCATAGAACGCACCGAAGCTTCTGAACTCACCCCTTTGCAAACACTAAGGGAATTCCTGGTCGGCCATTTCCTTTGCGGCCTCGGCTGGGCATGGTTCGTCTGGCTCGGCTGCGGCGCCTGCCAGGTCGACCAGTTCCAGGTGGTCAAGGCGGTGGTGCTGCTGTTTGCCATGGCCGCGACCGCGATCATGGCCTCGTCCTTGCGCGGCGCGCTGCTGGCGACCTTTGCCGTTCCGGTGGCACTCTATGCCTATGTCGGGGCCAGGCTTTGGATGCCGGTCGAGACGATCATGGCCGGGCTGCTCGTCGTATCGCTGCCCTTCTTCGTCTACGTCGCCCGCCACCTCAACCGCTCGTCGCTGATGCTGTTGTCGTTCCGCTCCGAAAAGGATGCGCTGATCGCCGAACTGGAGACGGCGAAGTCGATGTCGGACGAGGCACGCCGCCGGGCCGAGGACGCCAACCTGGCGAAATCGCGGTTTCTCGCTTCGATGAGCCACGAACTGCGCACGCCGCTTAACGCCATCCTCGGTTTTTCCGAGGTGATGTCGAACGAGGTGCTCGGGCCGATGAACAATCCCACCTATCGCGACTACGCCCATGACGTGCATGAATCCGGCCAGCATCTGCTCGACCTCATCAACGAGATCCTCGACCTGTCGCGCATCGAGGCCGGCCGCTATCAACTCAACGAGGAGCCGGTGATGCTGCTTGGGATCGTCGAGGATTGCTGCCACATGATGGAATTGAAGGCGCGCAACAAGGATATCCGCGTCGTCCAGGATTTCGAGCATGAATTGCCGCGGCTGTTCGCCGACGAGCGCGCGGTGCGGCAAATCACGCTGAACCTCCTGTCCAACGCGATAAAATTCACCGCCACCGGCGGCGAAATCCGCGTCCGCGTCGGCTGGACGGCGGGTGGCGGGCAATACATTTCCGTCAAGGACAATGGCCCGGGCATACCGGAAGACGAAATCCCGGTCGTGCTTTCGGCCTTCGGCCAGGGCTCGATCGCCATCAAGAGCGCCGAGCAAGGCACCGGGCTTGGCCTGCCGATCGTGCAAGGCCTGCTCGCCATGCATGGCGGCGAATTCGAACTTCATTCCAAGCTGCGCGAAGGCACCGAGGCGATCGCCATCTTCCCGCTGAGCCGCGTGATGGAAGAACTGCCGGCGCTGCCGACCGCGGCGGTGGCGGCGCGACGGCGGTAGCGGAAATAGCTGGGATACGACGTACCCGATATCTACCCGCGTACCGCCGCGGCCATTCCCGAACTGGTCAGCGCCGCCGCCTTGACCAGGCCTGCCGCAAGAGCGGCCCCTGCCCCTTCGCCGTGGCTTATGCTCAAATCGAGCAACGGGCGCAGACCGAGCCGCTCTGCGGCCCTTGCATGCGCGGGCTCCGGCGACAGGCTGGCGAGAAGACAATGGTCGAGCGCGGCGGGATTGGCGGCATGCAGCACCGCCGCGGCGGCCGTTGCCGCGACACCGTCGAGCAGCACCGGAATCTTCTGCATCCGTGCGGCGAGGATGGCCCCGGCAATCGCGGCGAACTCGCGGCCGCCGACGCGGCGCAGCGTCTCGAGCGGGTCGCCCAGATGGCCACGATGAAAGGCCAGTGCCGCATCGACGACTGCCGCCTTGCGGGCCTGCATCATCGCATCGGCGCCGGACCCCAGGCCGACCCAATCGGCGCCCCTGCCCCCGAACAGTGCTGCGAACAAGGCGGCGGCGATGGTGGAATTGCCGACGCCGAGATCGCCAAGGCACAACAAATCGGTGCCGCCGGCAATCGCTTCCATGCCGAAGGCCATGGTCGCGGCGCACCCCCGCTCGTCGAGCGCGGCATCCTCCGATATATCAGCCGTCGGGATGTGCAGGGCGAGGTCGAACACCTTCAGCCCAAGATCGTTGGCAATGCAGATCTGGTTGATCGCGGCCCCACCGGCCGCGCAAAGCTCCACCGCATCGGCGGTCGCAGCCACCGGCCGTGGCGAGACGCCGTGCCTGACAACGCCATGATTGCCGGCAAAGACAGCCATCAAGGGTTTTGTCACGGCGGGCGGAGCGCGGCCGGTCCAGGCGGCGAGCCAGGCGGCAATGTCCTCGATGCGGCCAAGCGAACGTTGCGGCTTGTCGGCCCTGGCAAACAGCGTCCGCACGCGCGCCTCGGCCGCGGCATCGGCCGCCGGCAAATTGGCCAGGAGGTTGCGAAAATCGTCGAAAGGCAGTGCGCTGGTCATGTCGTGGCGGCCATTCCCTGGAGTTGGTGAGCGGCATAGCCGCGTTGGGTGATCGGCACAACCTCCCGGATCACCTCTCGCACTGCCGCAAAGGCGCCCGTGGAAGGCGCGATCGCGAGGGCTTGCATTGGCTTTGCGGTTGCACCATGTGGATGGACAACGGATTTCCGGACGGAAATCTCAAGAGAAAGTCATGACGGCCATCGAATCTCCCTGCATCCTGGTCTGCTCCATCGACATGAAAACCGGCTTCTGTTTCGGTTGCGGCCGCACGCGTGACGAGATTGGGGGCTGGATCGCCATGACGCCACAGGCGCGCCGCAACGTCATGGCCGAACTGCCGGCGAGGCTGGAGACGGTCGAACGGCGGCCACGACGGGAAACACGGCGCACCCGCATGGCGCGTGAACGCGACGCCCTTTCATGAGGCGGCCGCGCGGATGAACCGGCTGTTCTGGATCCTGATGGCGGCGATCGGAGTGGGAGCGATCCTGCTGATGCTCAACGACTCCGCCGGCAGCACGCTCGGCGTCGAAAATAACGATTTTGGCCGGTTGATCTGGCTTGGCGCGTTCGGCGCCCTCATCGGCGCCGGGCTTCTGCGGTCGGGCAGTCCCTTGGGCGCCATGGCCCGCAATATCGGCGCCTGGGCGGCGATCGCCTTGGCACTGATCGCCGGTTATCAGTATCGTTATGAGCTGCAGGATGTCGCCAGCCGGGTGACCGCCGGCCTTGTTCCCGGCAGCCCGCTGGCGCTCGGTATCGAAGACGGCCACGCCACGGTGACCCTCGACAAGGCTGACAATGGCCATTTCGAGGCGCGCATCCTGGTCAATGGCAGCCCGGTGCGGGCCGTGGTCGATACCGGTGCGACCAGCACCGTGCTGACGTCCGAGGACGCGCAGGCCGTAGGGTTCAATCCAGCGGCGCTCAACTACACCATAGCCGTCTCGACCGCCAACGGCATGGCGCGCGCCGCGGCCGTCAAAACCAATGAAGTGGCGATCGGCGGCATCGTGCGCAGGGATATGCCGGTCATGGTGGCTGCGCCAGGCATGCTTGGCCAAAGCCTGCTCGGCATGAATTTCATCGGCTCGCTGTCGGGTTTCGACGTGCGCGGCGACCGCATGGTTCTCAGGGACTGAATCTCACCCCGGACGTCAGGCCGCCTCTGCAGCCGTTCCACCGAAATCGACCGCCGCGAAAGCCGTCTTCAACACGTCCGGTCCGGCACCGGGCCGGGTTGCGTCGGTGGACAGGATCTGGCGATAGCGGCGCGCGCCCGGCAGCCCATGAAACAGCCCGACCATATGGCGCGTGACATGGCCAAGCCGCCCGCCCTGCTCGATATGGCGTGCCGCATAGCCGGCCATGGCATCGATCAGCGCGGCGAAATCGAACGCTTCCGATTTCACGCCATAGAAGGCGGCATCGATGCCAGCGAGGATACCAGGCGTATGGTAGGCGGCGCGGCCAAGCATGGCGCCGTCGACATGACCGAGATGCGCCCGGGCTTCTTCAAGCGATTGAATACCGCCATTGATACCAATGAATTCGCTAGGTTTTCTGGCCTTGAGCCGATAGACCCTGTTATAATCAAGCGGCGGGACGTCGCGGTTTTCCTTGGGGCTCAGCCCTTCCAGCCACGCTTTGCGCGCATGCACCCACAAAGCGTCGGCGCCAGCCTCGAAAACACCGTTGGCCAGCGCATCGAGCGCCGGCTCGGGATCCTGCTCGTCGACGCCGATGCGGCATTTGACGGTGACGGGAATTCTCACCGCCGCCTTCATCGCCGCGACGCACTCGGCGACGAGGTCAGGCACCTTCATCAGGCAGGCGCCGAACGTACCCGACTGGACGCGATCCGACGGGCAACCGACATTGAGGTTGATCTCGTCATAGCCGAAGGCTTCGCCGATGCGCGCCGCCTCGGCAAGTTTTCCGGGATCCGAGCCGCCGAGCTGCAGCGCGACCGGATGTTCCCCGCCGTCGAAGCCAAGCAGCCTTTCGCGTGCGCCCTGGATGACCGCGTCGGCCACCACCATCTCGGTATAAAGCAGCGCACGGGCCGTCAACTGGCGATGGAAGAACCGGCAATGCCGATCCGTCCAGTCCATCATCGGGGCTATGGCTAAAACAGGGTCCTTGTAGATCAAGGGTTTCAGCCTTTTTCCTTGGTTTTCCGCCATTCTTCGCTGCCTGTTTCCGCCCGTCTCTTGCTGTTTCCGTCCATTTCCGCTACCGACTGCTACAAGCGTAGCAAATGCAAAAGGCTTGTAGCAAACCGAATGGGCACCGTAACAGAGCGAAAGAGCGCAAACGGCACGACGCGCTATACAGCACAAATCCGCCTGAGGCGAGACGGCAAGGTTCATACGGAGGCCGAGACCTGGGACAGCGACAAAAAGGCCCGCGCGTGGATCGAGAAACGGGAGAAAGAGCTGAAGGCGCCGGGCGGCTTGGAGCGCGCGAAAACGCCGCGGAAAACGCTGGCCCAGGTGATCGACCAGTACATTTCGGAATCGATCAAGGCGATCGGAAAGACCAAGGCGCAATGCCTGCGGACAACCAAGTCGTTCGACATCGCTGACATGGAATGTTCGGCCATCGAGAGTTCGCACATCGTCGCCTTCGCGCAGGAACTGTACGACGGCGGCCGTATCGACACCTCCACGGTCGGAAACTACATCTCGCATTTGAGTTCGATCTTCGAGCTGGCGAGGCCAGCCTGGGGCTATCCGCTGAACTATCAAGCGATGAAGGACGCGCAGGTCGTCCTGAAGAAACAGCTCGGCATCATTTCGAAGAGCAAGAGCCGTGACAGGCGGCCGACGCTCGGCGAACTGGACCTTCTGATGCAGCATTTCGTTGACCGTCAAAAGCGCACCCCGCACTCGCTGCCGATGCACCGCGTCACCGCTTTTGCGATCGTTTCGACCCGGAGACAGGACGAGATCGCCCGCATGAAATGGCTCGACTTCGACGAGGTGCACCATCGCGTCCTGGTCCGGGACATGAAGAATCCAGGCCAGAAAATCGGGAACGACGTCTGGTGCGAACTCGTTCCGGAAGCGGTCGAGATCATCAAGGCAATGCCAAGGGTCGAGGACGAGATCTTTCCGTACAAGGCCAACACAATCAGCGATGCCTTCACCGATGCATGCAAGCTGCTCGAGATCGACGATCTGCGTTTCCACGACCTCCGGCACGACGGGGTGTCCCGGCTGTTCGAGATGGGCTGGACCATCGCGCAGGCTGCCTCGGTGTCGGGGCATCGGTCGTGGGATAGCCTAAAAAGGTACACGCAGATGCGCGGGAAGGGCGACAAGCTCACAGGCTGGAAATGGTGGCCCGTCGTGACGGCTCCCCTGCAAGCCAAAACAGCGTAACTGCATCTGGAAGGTGAATGACCTGGAAGGCGCCTAGCTCACCTCCATCGTCGTATCCCCTTCCCCTGATGCGCGTTTCGCAAAAACGCCGGACTGCCTGCGAGGTCGCCTAGGCTCCCGTCCCTCACGTCAAGGTGAACAAACGCTCCCAGATGACATTATACTGGTTATGCGACTCTAGGTTAACTATTAAGCAATCAAGCAAGTGTGTCGCTTGGACAAGAATGGATTTTTTTGGCTTCTAAGGGTCGTCCCTCCCCTGCCCTCTATCTGCCTCGAAGGCTTCATGAAATGCATGACTGTGCTGCCGCATCAATTGGTTGAACCTGTTATTTCAACTGGTCTCTCCGTGTCATTTTTCTAGTCAGAACTGACCCATGGACACAAGTGAAGGATTGGCCGCTCTGGCCGCCCCGTGGATCGGAACACGCTCGATCGCAGAATTGGGATTTGTGTCAGGAAGTCGGTGCATTTCCGTAGCCGGCGACGCATGACATCCGAACCGGGCTCACCTTTCAGACCCGGCATCAATCAAACCCTCAGATTGCCCAGCTTGAGCAAATCCCGACGCATGCGAAGCCCCGGACCCGAAACACCATCATCGGGAATGAACGCCACGTCGGCTTGGCTTCCTCCTGTAGATCTTGACTTTCTAGCCAATCTCCACGGCTTACCTGTCCGACAACTGAAACCCAATCTTCTTGACCAGGCCCTTTCGAATGCGCACCGCGGGCCCATTGGATTTCGTTTCGGGAAGGAACTCAACACCAAGCTCCTCCAATGCCGCCTGGACGCGCAGACTGATCTCCAGGCCTACTGGCTCCCGTGCCTCGATCCGGACAATTGAGCGAGTGCTCACACGCGCCTTGTCGGCGAGCTCTTTTGGGGTGATGTCCAGGAGCGCGCGGGCCGCGCGAAGGAAGTCGTATGATGCCTGCATGCCAGAAGTTCTACCCGTAGCGAAACGGGAAGACCAGCTATCCTGTTGATAGGCGTCGCGACGCCGGTAAAGGCGTATGGACGCCTACGCTCGAGCGCCGTATCTATCGGGCCGTTGATTCCGCGAATCAAAGGATTCGACCCAAGCGGGATCCTTACTGGAGCATGGAGGCACCCCAATGTTGCTGTTTGGCCGCGAGACGATGACCGACGCTATGTTCAACTTCCAGACCGCCCGTCTTCTCGCATTGGCCGATGACATGGAGCGCGTTCGTTGTGGCGTTCCGCCGGAAGCGATGGCGGGTGATGCGGCCCCAATTCTCGACAGATGGATCCTTGCTCAACGAGCCGTTCCGTGCCTTGCCGGGCTGTCGACCGGCCATCCTCGACTCGTTGGCCAGGACAGATTGATCGCCACAACAGATTTGTGGCTGCTCTCCGAAGACCGGGCTTGGGCACGAACGCTGTCGCGATGGTATAGGGTCGGACGTCCCGCTGAGCAGTCCGCCCTCGATTCATGAGGGTCGGCTATGACATCCAGGGATTCGACCTTCGACCTTCATTTCGACCGCCGCCTGAAGGCAGCGAAAGCCCGCTTGCATGAGGTGGAAGGATCATCGCTTGTCGATCATCCGCCCGAGGGCAGCTCCAAGCACAACTTGATGGAGCGCGGGATTCCTATGGCGAATCCCTTGGCGCCTGCATCACAGCGGCCACGCGCGTTCGGCAGGTACACGGCCAGCGACGCGCTGCTCGGGCTTCTTGGCCATACTGAAAGCTGCCTCGCGCTCATCAGGGCCGGCCCCATCGCTTCGTGTGACTGCAGAACCGCGCACATGGAGGATCCAGCGATCGCCGTCGAGGTGACAAGACATTATGTCCGCACATCCATCGCGACCGGGGCGCCAATCCCGACGGTGATCCTCGAGCTTCTGACCTGCCACGTCATGGACGCAAACCCTGCCTGTATCGAGTTGGCGGAATGGCTTGAGGCCACTGGTCTTCTCGACCTCTGACGGCGGGCGAACGATCACCAGGGTTCGGACCATTCATGAACCATCGTCGGGAAGCTCGTCGGTGCCCGCGAGGTCCATCGGGCACGGCAACGATCGAAAGGATTGGAAGATGAAAAAGCGTCGCATGCCAAGTTTCTCGCGACAGCATCGTAGCAAGAAGATCAGAGCTGTCGAGGCTGCGGGTGACTCCGGCATTTCTGCTGAAAGGGCTGCAGACGCTGTTGGCAGCGCGGACAGTTTTCTTGGGGACCCTCTGCTTTTGCGGGCGCTGCAGCTCCAGTTCCGCATGTCGGTCCATGAAGCCGCTCATGCGGTAGCGCGCCTCCGTCTGGATCTTGGAACCATCGTGAAGATTACCATCGAGGCTCCGGAAGGTGGCTATGTCACCGGGACCATGCCTGAAGAGCAGACCGAGGCGATGCTCACGGGCGTTCTCATCGCAGCACTCGCGGGCCGCGCGGCGGAGGAAGTGATCGTGGGGTCGGTCGCCGCAGGATCCGGCTCTGAGTCCTGTGATCTTGCGGCTGCAACCGCATTGGCATTCGACATGGAGACTGTGATGGGTTTTTCGAAGAAATGGCCGCTGCTTCACCGCAAAGTCGAGGATCGGGCATCGATGCTCGCGACCGACCAAGAACTGGCGGCGCGCGTGAACGCCCGGCTGGAGAGCGCCTATGCTGTCGCCCGGAAAATAGTCGTCAACCAGGAGATCGCGATCGATTTCCTTGGCGAGATCTTGCTGGAGCGAAAGACGTTGGAGGGACCCGAACTCGACGCCGTGCTGGATCAGGTCAGGGAGCGGATCGTCGCATCGCCAAACTGATCGCGCAGCGGTCGAAAGAAACATCGCGTGTTCATGATTCCAGGACCGTTGAGCCCTTGGCGCGCCCACGTGAATCAAATCAAGGTTTCGCTCTTATGAAAGTATGGTTGTTTTCTGACCTGCACCTTGAAGTCGCTGATTTGCACCAGGCCATGGCCATTCCGGACGCCGATGTCTGCGTCGTCGCCGGAGACCTTTGCCGCGCGCCTGCGAACGGTGTTTTTTGGCTCGCAAAGCATATCGCTCCGGCGATGCCGTGCGTCTACGTTGCCGGGAACCACGAATTTTACAAAGGCTCGATCAAGGAAGGACTGGAAGACGGTCGCAATGCCGCCGCCCAGTTCCCGGGGGTATATTTCCTCGAGAACGATTCGGTCGTTATCGATGGCGTTCGGTTCGTCGGCGCGACGCTGTGGACAGACTATCGGGTCGAAGGGCATCCTGAACTCGCCATGGTCTACGCGCGCGAACGCATGAACGACCACAGGCTAATCGCGACACAGAGGGATCCCTGGCAAAGATTCCTGCCGGAGACGGCGTTACGGATGCATCAGGACTCGCGCCAGTTCATCGATACCGCGCTGAAGGCTGACCGGATCGCCACGGTTGTCGTCACGCATCATTTGCCGCACGCGAAATCGGTTCCTTCTAGGTTCAGGGGCGACCTGCTGAATGCCGCCTTTGCGTCGGACCTGTCCGAGGTGATCGAGTGTGGTCGACCCGCTCTCTGGGTCCATGGGCACACGCATGATAGTTGTGATTACAAGGTCGGCGGCCCGCGCGTAATCTGCAATCCGCGCGGATATGAGGATGAGAATGTAGAGTTCGATCCGGCGCTTGTCGTACAGGTGACCGCTTGAACCCGTTCAACGAATGCTGCACCGACTTTGCGACACCATGAACGCGAAGGATTCTACCCGGCCATCTTGGTCAGCGGGATTAGAAATTTACCTGTACGCCGCTGGCTCGCGGCCACCCAGCTGTATAGAGAACGCCTTTTTCTCGGCCTTCCACCTAGTCCCCGTCGCGCTCCTGTTGCGGGTGTTGTTCCCTGCCAGTTCGGCCAGCTCGGCACTCGTCAAGGAGGGAATCTCCTCTGCGAACCTTACGCTCGCTCGGGCCTCGATCTTCGAGCGGACAGCCGACATTGGATCGTTGGCGGAGCAAGTTGCGACCTCACTTGAGAACCAAACCGGCTCGTGTCTCCGTGGTACCGTGCATCTTCATTCTCGCGGCAGCGCTGGTCAACACGGGCCCGCTCAGATCGCGTCATGCGACCTCGCAACTGAACGACCGTAGAGGTTCCGATACGCGACAGCCCTGATAGCGATCCGAAGGTCCGGAGATGGCGCATTGCTGACAAGCCATCTTGGGCCGAGAGCGAACAGGCAGTTTTGAAAGCCGGAACTTTAAATATCGGACGTTTAGGGTCGTCAATCTCGCCAGCACCCTGGCGAAGTTTTTTGCTAGAGACTGGGCTGGTACAGTCAGTCTGGCTACGACGCTTGCGTCGTACGAACTTCACAACTGATGTGTCAACTTGCTTCCCCGTCGTTGATAGGAGGAGGTAGTTGTGGCGGGGTCAATTTTTTTGGAAACCGCTTCAGGTGCTCAAGGAATGTTCGCCTAGGTGAATAGACGTATTCATCGCCAACATTCTGACGGAGATGTTCCTTCAAGAGCTCCATTTTAGTTTGAGTACGCAGATCATATTCGTCGTCGACCGACAGGTCGAGACCGTCCTGCGAAGCGTAGGAAACATCCTGGGCGACAATGCTGATCTTGTAGAGTTCCTGCCGCCGGCGGTTGATCTCAATTATCTCGGACAGCAAGAAACGGAGAACGCCTACGCTTATGCCTAGCACGGTCAGCGAGACCGTGACGTAGGGCAACCGCGACAGCAGAAAATCAAAAATACTGATGTCTTTGAGCAGCGCTATTGCATCAAGCAAACGCTCTGAGTTGCCAAAAAGACGGAGTGTCACCCATACGATTAGAACCAACGGGACAATACAGAGGGCCGCGTAAAGCCGAATGCTCCGCGTACCTTGGCGCACATAACCATTGAGGTCCGTTGGAAAGAGATTGATGTTGGCTTTGATCTCGGCGAGTTGGCCCTCAGAGTCAACAATAGCCTTCGTCAGGACGCGACGTTCTTCCGTCAGCTTGTCGATCGATTGTTCCAAGTTGTCAGCGCGAGCCGCTTGCTCCTTGGCGACTGTGGCTGCGACCTGGATGTCTTCCTGAGTCTTTTTGTTGGTCTGCAGCGCAATCTCTGTCGAACCCTCCAGATCTTTCAGCTCGTTGCTCTTTTCCTCGAGGGTGGCTTCTAGCTCTCGTATTTCCTCTTCCCGCGCCAGAAATTCCTCATAGGATTTATTCGCTTTAGTGAAATAAACGGACAAATCGGCTTTTGCCGCCTCGCGCTTCGCCTCGATATTGTCAACAAATTGTACAAACTCAGCAACATAGTGCTTCTCGACACCGAGGACCTCCACTCGCTCAATCTGCGCTGATCTGAAAAGCGGCTCGTTCGGCCGAAGGCCAAACCCTTTCGTAAAATCACGGACTTGAAACGAGAAATGGTCGCCGGAAAAGTTCGTCGTTAATTTTCTCTCGCCTTGATCACTCAAGTAAGGAATAAGGCTTAATTCCATACCGTGGTAGTTTTCATATCCGGTTGCATAAACGTTGATCTCGGTCACATAAACTAGGTCAACGAAATCAAAATCGAGCCAGTGGCGCCTTGCCCGAACAAAGTTGTCGGCAGACTGATTGCCTACAAGCAGCGTCGAGCGGCGGGACTTATAAGAGAAAAACGTAATATCAATATTGCGCGGCTGCGGAAATGGTTCTCCAAAGGCAACCTCTACAGAGGCAGGGTCCGGCTGATTTGGCGGCTGAAGCGTCGAACCCTGGGACGAAACCATTGGAGCACCTTTCTTGATTCAAGCGTAGCGTATCGACAACGCCCGTTCACTGCTAGATGCGCCGGCTATTTCACGATAGTCGCGACACAACCAAGTAGATATCCATTATTTTTCGTAGATGCGAAAGAGGTCGTGCGTGGGGCTGCAGATATCCTGAAGACGTCCACTACGGACGCCCAGTATATACGAGCGCGATGACGGGCCATTGCCGCCCTGAAGTTCATTGAGTATCTGGCGACAGGGGTGCGGCCACAGTCGGACGCTGTGCAGTAGCGCCCGGCGCGTAAAACGTCGCCAATGCCTGCACGATCCCCACGCCAATCAGCACAGCGGTCAGCCAGCCAATCCGGCCCTGCTGCCGCATGGTGTCATGGTGGCGCCGCTCTTCCAGCTCGTAGGCGGCAATTGTGGTCAGACCCTGTGGCGCCAGCTCGAACCGCTGCCCCTTGTCGATCGCCCGCAGATCGCCGGAGTCTACCAGCGACCGCAAGACGAGCTTGTAATAGTTGTTCGTCGTTTCGCCCTCGGGATGCCTAAACCAGCGACGGGTGAACAGGATCTCCAGTAGCATAAAGATGCTGGCCTTGAAGTCATCATCCTTGCTGGTTTCGCTCACGAAGAGCCGCAGCACCTGGAGCCTGTCTTGGCGGGTCAGTCCTCGCTTGTTGAACCGGCCCTGCGTCCAGTGATCCCATTTCTCATAAAACCACGAGACGCCGAACGCCAACCCCAGGATGTACGAATACGGGTCATCCGCACGGCCGGTGTAGCCGTGGTAGAACTCCTCGCCCTGGAACTCGTAGGACGGCAATTCCTTCTTGGGAATGAAGCGCTCGACCGGGGGCGCGTTATTCCCTTCGAACCACCGACCGTCCATGCCACCGGTGACGACCTTGTCGAGGATAAACCTCTTCTTGGTCTCGGGCTGAATCAGCCGAACGCCACGGAAATTGTTGGTCTCATCAATCGTGAACTGACCAGGCATCCGGCGCCTCAACGCCATTCTTCCTGCCAGCATATAAGCAGTCGCACGCAACCAGTTGATCATCGGAACACACCCCGCGCCCGTTGTTGGACATCTCTCGGGGTTGTCCTTGGTGGAAAACAAGACGCATTACAATATCGTGGCGAGATTATTTTGTTATCTACTTGTTCATGCCAAAAGTGCAAGTGCATCGGCTACAAGCAGGCGAACTGCGCCGCCACTACCAGGACTCCAGCTCCGCTTTGGTGATGATAGGTATGGGGTACATTTTACCGATATTCTCCATCATACCATCTCTCATGGATCCAACGTCGATCTCATAGTCGGAAAAGACCTCCCGCAGGACGTTGGCAGTTTCGATGAGTATACGAAAACTCCAGTAGAGTGCGAAGTCGCTCCAGAACGCAGCGAACTGGTCGGAGCCAATCTTGACACTGCCACGCCTGCCCCAAACCCGGCGTCCTAGCTCATGACCTGAGAAGTGAACGAAACGGGACGTTGCCTGATAGACGAAGTTGTATTCCCGCTCCTTGCCAACCTGCCTTGCAAGAAAGGCCGCGCCGGGAGGCTCATCGTTGCGCCAGCCGAGTTGTTTGCCAATGGCACGCAGCTCCGCGAGTTGTGGCCTGGTGAGCGCGTCCCGCTGTTTGAGATATTTCTGGGTAAACCCATGCTGCTGCATGGCCTTTGCGCCGATAAACTGGTTCTGCGCTTCGAGCGTTTCGCTGGTCTCCCGGCTACTCAGGAGCAGAGCAATCTTTGGTGCTTTATCCGAGTGTTTTTCGAGATAAGTCGCCCAGAGCATTTCCTCGTATGCAGGCCTGAGCAACGTAACGCCAAAGTGTGCGTGACCGGTTTCGCCCCAGTCGACAACCGCCTGAGCGGCTTCGAACTGGCGGACCAGCATGCTCCGCTTGAAAAACTCCCAGAACTGATCCTGGTCTGATCCCGTCCACCGATAGTCCTTGATGGCGGTGATGTTGGGAGCAAGTAGGGCAAGGCAGTTCGAAACCGATATGCGTAAAGGAACTTCAGTGTCGACGCTCATATGCAATTCCATGATAAACGGGATTTGGCAGCCTAACCCGCGAACCATTCGGCGTCGATGTGGAAGCGTTCCGGCGAACTTGCCAACCTCCTTTGTTCGTGTGACGACTCGATGTGGCCAAGCCCAAATCCCTTACGTGAAAAGCGCGGCTCGAGCGCGGCACGACGGCATGCCGGTGGGCACGCCTTTTACCTCGAAAAATCACCCCGATGGTCGCGGTCTGCTCGCTCCATAAGTTCTTTCTAATCTCGCGCGGCCTGCAACCGAAACCGCTCCGCGGCCTCTGAAGACGTAGTGTCTGCTTTTGGTGCGGGATCTGGACCGTCTCGACGGCCGACATAGGGCGCATTCCAGACATTTAGTAGCTGATCGACCACGCAGCGGCCGGCCTCATCCCTTCCACATCGACGAACGGAGAATAGCCTGCACTTGCTCTGCCAGGTCGAGTTCGCCGCGCGCCTGGATCTGTAAAAGATATCGGGCCTTTGCGAGGCGATCTCCTTCCTCGGACACAGGATAGGCGCAGATGGCCAGTAGCGCCCTCTCCTCCTCCCGGCTGGCCTTGACGCGGTCGCGGCTACTGCCGCCCATTTCGTGCAGTGCTTCGCCAAAGGACGCATATGCTGTCTTGTGCGCCTCAATCAGAGCTCGCAGGTCGTTGGATGGTTCCCGGTCCAGGCCCTGCCGCTCTGCCCCGAAAGCATTTGCCGCAACCGTCGACGCGACGGCTGCGCTGCCGGAGTGGAAGAGCAAGGCGCGGCGGTTGATCCTGGACGTGGCGAACTCTCCCATTGCTTGATGCCATCAGATCAGTGGCGTATCACCATCAGATATTAACACGACGGTTCGCGCATTCCTGCAGGATGGATCGCCCCATGGCAGCCGACGGCCAACTCGGCCCGGCAATGGGGCCCTGACGGCGCAGGGGTTTGCAAAGGCGTCTTACGCCGGTGATTACCGCGTAGGTCACGGAGCCTACCACGGACAAACAAATGTCCGCTTGGAAGCCGCGCAGAAGGCTCATAGGTTCTAATTGTTTCATGGAGCCCAAGCTAATCTCGGTAGTAAAAATCCGATTAGGAGCCATTCATTCCTTTGATTGGGCCGCTATTCTCTCTAAGGTTTGGGCATGAAGTGGACGGACAACAAAACATATCTCAGCGCGACTGATCTCGTGGGCCATCTGAGCTGCCGCCATCTCACGAGCCTAGACCAAGCGGTTGCGAAGGGGACGCTTGCCAGACCAGCTTCTTACGATCCGTTTCTCGAAATCCTTCGAGAACGAGGCGCGCTTCACGAGCAAGCGTATATCGACCATCTGAAAACTTCGGGTCTCGATGCCGTGCGCATTGAAGGCATCGATATCACTGCGACAACGGCCGCACAGACACTCGATGCCATGCGCGCTGGGACGCCTGTTATCGTCCAAGGAGCTTTATTGAACGGACGGTGGAGCGGCCGAACAGACGTGCTTCTCCGTGTTGAGACACCATCAGCGCTCGGCCCCTGGTCCTATGAGGCAGTCGACACCAAGTTGGCTCGCGAAACAAAGGGAGGCACGGTCCTCCAGCTTTGCCTTTATTCCGATCTCCTGGCCGGCGCTCAAGGTCTGACGCCTGAATTCATGCATGTGGTTCCGCCATGGGCGGATTTTCAACGAGAGCAATATCGCTTCGCTGACTACGGCGCATTCTATCGCCGAGCTAAATCCGGGCTTGAGCTGACTGTCGACTCTGTCGGTGACTCCGACACCTATCCTGACCCCAACAGTCACTGCGATGTTTGCCGCTGGAGCACTCAATGTGACAAGCGGCGCCGAGCCGACGATCACCTGTGTCTCGTCGCCGGCATATCCAAAGTGCAGATCAACGAACTGAAGAGCCGCAGCGTAGGTGCCATGGAATCCCTAGCTCATATGACCCTGCCCCTGCAATGGAAGCCCGAGCGCGGCTCGGCCCATTCCTATGAGCGTGTTCGCGAACAAGCGCGGTTGCAAGTTGAGGCGAGAGTCAGCGGCAACCTCTGTTTCGAGCACCTCCCTGTCGAAGCAGGCTTCGGGCTGTCATGCCTCCCGGAACCTTCGGACGGAGATGTCTTCCTTGACCTGGAAGGCGACCCGTTCGTCGGCGAACACGGACTCGAGTACCTCTTTGGATATCAATTCAAAAATGAGGCTGGCGAATGGACCTACGTCGGAGACTGGGCCTTCTCCCGCGTCGACGAGAAGCTGGCGTTCGAAGCGTTCGTCGACTTCGTAACGAAGCATCGAAAGGCGTATCCGGAACTGCACGTCTACCACTACGCGCCTTACGAGCCTGGGGCTCTGAAACGGCTGATGGGTCGCTATGCAACGCGCGAAGAAGAATTCGACAACATGCTGCGGTCGAAGCTGTTCGTCGATCTATACGCCGTCGTCCGCAACGGCCTTCGCGCCAGCGTTGAAAGCTATTCGATCAAAAGGCTCGAGCCGTTTTATGGTTTCACGCGCGAAACAGCCCTTCAGGAAGCAAACATTGCACTGCTGAGTCTCCAATCGAGCTTGGAACTAGGGGTTGTTGAGAATCAGGATTCCACTTTCGCCCTTTGAGTGATTCAAGCCTCATTTTGGAGGTTTTGATGATTCGAACGGTTCTGACGGACGAGCAATG
>NZ_JAMYQP010000047.1:0-36151 GCF_040320945.1 Mesorhizobium sp. M0587 | reverse complement strand
CTGCTCAGGTGGCTGAAGGGTTTTTTGTCCCTCTTGATCGCTCTCTTCCAACTCCGGCCCAAGCCGGTCGCCGCTTAGAGCCCGGATTGTTCACGGTCGACTGGTTGATGGCCCATTCAGGTTTCGGCGGTATGTGGGAAGGCAACATCCGCCTTCATGGTGAACGGCCGGTTAAGAGCCCTGGATCGTGCCCGATCGTTCATTCGGTCTCGAAATTCCCGTGCGGAACGACGAGGTGGTATTCGAGGTGGCCATCCGCGATGTCAAGCTTCGCCGTTCCGTTCAGCGACACGGGCACCACCCGCTCCAGCGCGACGCTGCCGAAGCGCTTCTGGCTGGCGTGACCGCCGTAGTCTCCTATCGTCTCGGCCCATGTCAGCGACAGCGCACCGGCGGCGGTATTCAGATCGGCGGTTACTTCGACGAAGCCGTCCGGTTGCGACAGGGCGCCGTAACTGACGGAGTTGACGGCCAGTTCGTGCATGGCCAGGCCGATATGCAGCGCGGCATTGGGATTAAGATAGGGATTTGCCCCCCGAAAACGGAGGTTGTGCGAGGTGTTCGCGCCGTAGCGGCCGAGTTGGCTGGTCACAAGCTCTCGAAGCGCCGCGCCGCGCCAGTTGGAGGATGTGACCAGATCCTGTGATGAGGCCAGCGACTGCAGGCGGCCACGAAAACGCATCAGGAAATCGCTGATCCCATCGGAATAGCGCCCGGTCTGAGAGGCGATGCTTTGGATGATCGCCAGGAGATTCTTGGAGCGGTGGCTGACCTCGCGCAACAATGTCGTCAGCGTCTGTTCGCGGCGTTTCTGCTCGGTCGTCTCGACCATGGTGGTGACGACGCCTTGCACGTCGCCGCTGTCGCCACGGTCGGCATCGACCCATACCTGAAACCAGCGGACGCCGTCCTCGACCGGGATGTTGATCTCCAGGTGCTCCGGACTGCCGGTCGCGATCACCTCGCGTTTGGCGGCGCTGATGCGATCGGCCTGTGCCGTTGGCAGAATGCCGTTGCTGTCGGCCTCGTCGGAGGTCCAGGGCGCACGCATGTTGCGCGCCCATACGGTCTTCAACTCGCGATCCTGATAGAGGACGGAGATGCCGGCATTGTGCAAAGCATGAAGAAGAGCCCGGCCCAGCTGCATGCCGCTTTCGGCCGGATGCAAGGCGATGACTTCATCGCCCTGTCGGTTGTTCTGGATGTCACCGGCCCTGGAACGCATCATTCGATCTGTCCGCCCAACACAGGCTGAACGACCTACGACCAAATGGGTTCCAAGACACGACTGCCGCCCGGCCCCCTTGCCTTGGGACCCAATATCATCGGCGCGGAGCGCGGGCGATCGCCCGATGTTGGCTGGCCCTAAAAGCGGTCCGCCGGACGATGTCCTTTTCGGGAAACCGTCCGGCGGTGGCTGGAAACCGTTTGAGGGGTGCGGTTTCCAGTGTTCGCTCGAAATCGACCGCCTCTCACGCCCGTCTGAACAGGCCAGCAAGAAGCGAAATGATCAGGAACGCGAGAAAGATGAAGAACAATATCTGTGCTATGCCAGCCGATGTGCCGGCGATGCCGCCGAAACCAAGCGCGCCGGCGATGATTGCCACGACGAGAAATACGAGCGCCCAGTAAAGCATGATGCATCTCCTTCGAATGGTGCGATAAAAACGTCGACAGATGCGGTTTGTTCCACTGTTCGCCGAAAAAGACGATCCCTGAAGGCCGTCCGTGTCGAGAAAAGATTATACCCGTCCACGAAGCCACCCGGCAGCCGGCGGTTGCGTTTCGGTGCGCTCTCATTCGTTCTCGAGAAGAGGCGCGCGCGCGGCGCCTCAGGACAAGGCCAGCGGCTATGCGGCGGCTTTCGCCTGCCGATCGAAGAACAGCGCCTGGCTGATCAGCGCCTTGACCATGTCGGGATTGAACGGCTTGGTCACAAGGAAAGCCGGTTCGGGACGCTCTCCGGTCAGCAGGCGCTCGGGAAATGCGGTGATGAAGATCACCGGTACCGACGTCGACGAGAGAATCTCGTTCACCGCCTCGATACCCGAACTGCCATCGGCGAGCTGGATGTCGGCCAGCACCATCTTGGGCCGCGTCCTGCCGAATATCGTCACTGCTTCGGCATGGGTGCGCGCCGTTCCGACGACACGATGGCCGAGGCTCTCGACCATCTCCTCTATGTCCATGGCGATCAGCGGTTCGTCCTCGATGATCAATACGTCGGTCGCCACCTGGCGGGAAATCTCATTGCTCGCCTGGGCAAGCAGTTCGGAGAATTCCTGGTCGCCGACATCGAGGATCTCGGCCGCCTCGTCCTCGCTGAAACCTTCGACGGCAACCAGCAGGAAGGCCTGGCGGGGCCGGGGCGCGATCGCATTGAGATTGGCGGCTGTGCGCTGTTCCCATGCCGATTGCGGCTGCTCCTGCGGAACGCGGATGGCGACCGAGGTGAAGAGCTTGGCGAAAACCTTGTACAAGGCGATGCGGTCGCTCGATGCCTCGGGGAAGATCTCGACATCGGCGATGATTGCCTCGAGCATCGCGGCGACCAGCGCGTCGCCACTCTCCTGCGACCCCGATACTGCGCGCGAGAAGCGGCGCAGGAACGGCAGGTGTGGGGCGATGGTGGCGGATAAGCTCATGATGGACGTCTCCCTCAGATGACGTGATTGCATAGATCAAGCTGATTACAAGCCCGCTTTCAACAACGCGGGTTGTCCGAAAAAGTTCCACCCAATGGAACGAATGGGCGGGAACGACGTTTCTCGCCCGGATGGGCAACCAGACGAGGGTGCCGCTTGTCTTGTCTTGAGTTACTATGAGCGGCTTGGGTGCTGGGATTACAAGGGCGAAATGAAGAATATGACGAAAGACATCTTGACTGGCGCCATGGGCAGGCGCCGGAACGGCGCTGGCGACCCGCTGGGGCCAAACTCCGAAATCGGACGCAAACTCAAACAATATTACGACGAGCTGGTCTCCGACGATGTGCCGGATCGCTTTTCCCAGTTGCTCAGCCAGCTGGAAAAGGCCGAACCTGCACAGAAGAAGGACTGAGGCATGGCAGCCGTCTCCCAAGGCTTCAAGACCGATCTGCTTGGGGCAATCCCGAGCCTGCGCGCCTTTGCGGTGTCGCTGACGCAGAATGCCGACAAGGCCGACGACCTCGTTCAGGAAACGCTGGTCAAGGCCTGGGACAAGCATGAGAGCTTCCAGCCCGGCACCAATCTCAAGGCATGGCTTTTCACCATCCTGCGCAATGAATTCTATTCCCAGATGCGCAAGCGCGGTCGCGAGGTGCAGGACAGCGACGGTATCATGACGGCCAGGCTTGCCGTGCATCCGGCCCAGCACGGCCAGCTCGATCTCAAGGATTTTCGGGGCGCTCTCGAACAACTGCCGGAGGACCAGCGCGAGGCCATCATCCTCATCGGTGCATCGGGTTTCTCCTATGAGGAGGCCGCCGAAATCTGCGGCTGCGCGGTTGGAACGATCAAGAGCCGCGTCAGCCGGGCCCGTACGCGCCTGCAGGAGATCCTGAAAATCTCCGGCGAAGACGAATATGGTCCCGACGCGATCTCGGCTCAGGTCACGGGAACAGCGGCGCATTGACGCGCAATCCGCAAGCCGGGGGCCAGCGCTGCGCCGGTGCATCTCGATCCGATCATGCCCGCCCGCAGGCCAGCGCGACCGCTTCCACCAGGTCTTCGCCCGAATAGGGCTTGGCGACCAGCCTCACTCCCGGAAACGACACCTTTATTTCCTCGGCATCCGAATAGCCCGAGGCAAATACGAAAGGCATGCCGGCCTCGCGCAGGCCCGCGGCGAATCCGAGCGTCGACACGCCGCCGAGCATGAGATCGACAACCGCCGCATCGAACTGCGTCACGACCTTTCGGTCATCGATCTCGGCCAGGTCGCGAGCAATCACCACTTCGCCGGCGCCGTGGTCGCGGCAGAGCTGCTCCACATCCATGGCAATGAGGAATTCGTCCTCCAGGACAAGAATGCGCAATCCGTCAAGCAAATGGGCCACAAGCAATCGCTCCTTGAACAATGGATTCATGATCGCAATTTGGCGTCTTGTCATTTAAAAAAGACATGGGCCGACGCCTCGATCCCTAGCAAGGCGCTTGAGACGCCTGTTACCATGAGTCGGCGGATCGCGTGCGCGCGGAGACGTTTTGGGATAGTTTGTCCCGATGTCGGAACCTTGAGCCATACGGCGCGTTTGAAATCGAGCAATCACAAGGAGTTAAGCAATGGCGACTGCCGCTGGGAAGACCGCAAGCGATGGCCGGACGAATTCGGAACTCGAAGCCGACATCAGGCAGTTGAAAGCCGATATCGACAAGCTCACCAAGCAGTTGGCCAAGACCGGCGAGCACGGTTATGGCACTGCGCGCCGCGCGGCGGCCGAGGGTGTCGAGCAGTTGCGCGCGCAGGGCGAAGCTGCCTTTGACACCTTGCGCGGCAACGCCAGGGACATCGAGGAGCAGGTGATGGCAAGCGTGCGCGAAAAGCCGGTGACGTCGCTGGCGATAGCGGCCGGCGTCGGTTTCCTCTTCGCGCTGCTCGCGCGCCGCTAGTTCCCATCCAGATGGGACTGCTGGCATCCCTGATCTCGGGTTTCGCCACGGGTGAAACGCTGGCCGCTGTGCGCCGCGCGCGCATGGCGGCTATTGTCTATGCGCTTGCCGGACTGGCGGCGTTCTGCGGTCTCGGCTTCCTGGTCGGGGCGGCCTATATCTGGACGGCGGCAAACTATGGATCATTGGCGACGGCACTCGGCTTCGGCTTCGGCTTTCTGGTGCTCGCCGGTCTCATTCTTCTGATCCATCGATTGACGTCGGGCGCCCGTGCCCGCCGCGAGGCAAGGCGGCGCAGCGCCGACATGAAGACGATCGGCATCACAGCCGCACTCGCCCTGCTGCCGGCCCTGCTCAAGGGAAAGAGTGGCCTCGGTGTGGTTCTGGGCCCGGCCGTGGCACTCGCGGCCTATGCGATCTATCGTGAAAACGTGAAGTCCGGAGCCGAAGATCCGGATGCCGGGGAGGGGAAATAGCACCACCGGCCCTCACTTAGACTGATATTCCAGCGGCATCGATATTTCGGCAAACACGCCTTCCCTGCGGAAATCATGCGTCACTTCGCTTGAAATGACCTTGGCCAGGCTGCGCCGGATGAGGATCGAACCAAAACCGTGGCGCTCCGGCGGGGCAACCTCCGGGCCGCCGCTTTCCCGCCAGGTCAGCACCAGGCGCCGGTCGCCTTTCCTGCCTTGCGTCCTCCAGCCAAGGTCAACCTTGCCGGACGCAACCGACATCGATCCATATTGCAGCGCATTGCTGGCCAGTTCGTGCAGGATCAGGGCAAGCCCGACGGTCTGATCGGGCGAGAGCAGCAGGTCGTCACCGGAGATCGTCATGCGCGGCTGGTCGGCCGTGTCGAAGGGCTTTACCTCGATCTGCACCAACTCACGAATGCTGATGCCGCGCCACTCGCGGTCCGACAGGAGGTTGTGTGCGATGCCCAGGGCCTGAAGCCGGGCGCCGAAAGCTCTGAGGAACTCGCTCGGCTGGCGGGCGTGACGCACCGTCTGTGTCGCCAGCGCCTGGACGGTCGCCAGCGTGTTCTTGACGCGGTGGTTGAGCTCGCGCAGCAACAACCGTTGCCGCTCGTCGCCGAGTTTGCGCTCGGTCATGTCATAACTGACGCCGAAAATCAGCATCGGCTTGCCGTCGCCGTCGCGCTCGATGACGCGGCCGCGCGTGGCCACCCAACGTGGCGGATGGAAGCCTTTCACCCGGAATTCACCGAAATAGTCGTCGCTGCCGGTCAAGGCCTCGCGAAAACGCGTTTCGGTCTGATAGACGTCACGCGGATCGATGGCGGTGAGAATATCGCGTGCTCGCAGGCGGTTCGACCGCGACAGGTTGAACAGTTCCGACAGCCGGGTATCGCATTGGATGATGTCGGTGCGGGTATCCCATGCCCAGCTGGCGAGGGAAGCCGCATCGAGCGCGATGGCACGCCGTCTCTCCTCGCGCGCCAGCGCTGCCTCGGCGATGGCGCCGCTGCGGGTTGCGTCCTTCAAGGTAAACAGGCTGCCGACCAGGTCGGCCAGTGCCTTCAATTGATCGAGCTTGGGGCGGGACGGAAAGGCATGCGGCTTGCGGTCAAGTACGCACAGCGTGCCGATCCGGGCGCCCGCCACAACCACTGGCGCGCCGGCATAGAAGCGGATGTGATGCTTGCCGGTCACCAGCGGATTGGCTTTGAAACGCGCATCCGCCGTGGCATCGGTCACCACCATCGGCTCGTCGCCTGCGGCAATGGCGTGGGCGCAGAAGGAGATATCGATCACGGTATCGGTCTCGTCCAGGCCAACACTGGATTTGAACCACTGCCGCCCGGCGTCGACAAGCGTGACCAGGGCTATCGGCGCCCGCATCACTGCGGCGGCGAGGTCGCTCAGGCGGTCGAAATCCGGGTCGGCCGCGGTGTCCAGCACCTCCAGCCCGTGCAGCACCGCCAGCCGGTCCTCGGCGCAGACCGCGCGCATAACTTCGGTCGGCAGACCCGCCCATGTTTGAGCCTTGCTTTTCACCCAGGTCCCCAATGCCTCGCCCCGGTCCTCGCCACCTCATCATTCGACCGGCCGGCTTTCCGGAACCATCCTAGCGAGGAACCGTTACCCGACCATGTTTTGCCGAGCGCGCCGGTTGGCGCGAAACGAGACAAGGTCCGACCATGCCCAAGACCATTCCCGAAAACAAAGCGCGTCAAGGGCGGCGGGGCTGGCGCGGGTTGCGTATCTTGATTGCCGCATTGCTCCTGGTCTTCGCCGCCTGGGGCGTCGCCGAGATCTACGGCGTGTTGATCAAGACGCCGGCCAGCGACGAGCAACATGTTCCCGAGCCGCCCATCAGCGGGCAGGCCCCAAGCGGCTAAAGCCTGGGTCGCTGTCGCCGCACACCGCATCACGCGGCCTTCGGTTGGGCAGCACGCGCAGGCACCAGGACATTCAATGCGCCAGGCTGAATTTCGATCGTCGTCTCACGGTCAAGCTTGACCAGTTCGCCGTCCATCACGGCCATGACGGAGCGGAATTTTCTGGCGCCGGAATGGATTTTCAGAACCGTTCGGTGAGCCTGATGGATCTCGACATGCTCGTTGTCGCGCCATTTGCCGCGCGCCATGTTGAAGAAGAACTTGATCAGTTCGGCACGCTGCCGCGCCACCGTCACATAGACGCCCAATACGCCGCCTGCCGGGTTGTCCGCATAAGGCAAGTGGCCTTCGCCGAACAGATTGTTGGTGATGCCGATGCCGGTTATGCGCACCGCCAGCTCGGCTTCGCCGATGCCGAGCGTGACATCTATCGCCGGGGGGTTGTTGATCGTTGCCCATGCCGCCTTGACCGAGGCGTTGATTTTTCCGAGACGCGAGCCGAATTCCATCTTTTGGCGCAGCTGCACCATCTTCGCGTGCATGCCGATAGAGAATTGATGCACGAAAGGCCGGCCATTGGCGGTAGCGATGTCGACCGCGATCACCTCGCCGTCGGCAAAGGATTGCAGGGCGGCATCGAGCGTCTGCGGAATGCCGAGCCCTCTTGCGAAAAGGTTCATGGTACCCGCGGGCAAGATGGCCAGCGCCTTTTTCTTGCCCATCAGTCGCGCCGCCGCGGCTGAAATCGTCCCGTCGCCGCCGCCGGCCAGCACCACGTCGACGCCGCGCCGTGAGACCACGCCGTCCAGCGCCGGTACGATGTCCATGCCGGCAACAACCTCGATGTCGATAGAATGACCGGCCGTCTCCAGCGCCCGGCGCATGCGATCGCGAAGAGCCTGGAGATCGGTGGTGCGCAAGGTGCCACCATCCCGGTTCAGCACCGCCGCAAACCGCATGCCTGCTCCGTGTTCCTGCGAAACCCTCGGCTGGACGCAATCCAACCATCGGCCGAAACGGCACAAGCGGCAAAAAGTTCCGGAGGTCACCGCATAACTTGCTCGCGGCGGTGTCTGCCAATGCCGTCCCGCACAAACGCTGTGGCGGCTTTCGTCGGAACAACAGCGTTGTCACGACGTTGTGATCAAGCGAATGCCGCGTCCGGCCCTCTCATGGCGCTCATGGTTCAAACGGACGCGGCGTGATGAAATTACGGACGAGGAGACGCTATCATGATCCGCAATCTTGCAACCACGACCGCGCTGGCGTTGCTGCTTGCGACCGGCGCGTATGCGCAGAACACGACAACCCCGACACCTGCCAGACCGCCCGCCGCCCAGGAACAGGTGCTGCGCGCCGAAGGCAGCATTGTCACCAATATCATTGGTGAAACGGTTTACAACGGCACCGGTGACAATGCCGAGAACATCGGCAAGGTCAGCGACGTCGTCTTCGACAAGGACGGCCAGGCGAAATCAGTCGTCATCGATGTCGGGGGCTTTCTTGGCGTCGGAGCCAAGAGTGTCGCCTTCGACTACGCCAAGCTGCAATGGGCCGAGAAGAACGGTGATCGCTGGCTGGTTGCCCAGACAACCAAGGACCAGCTGACGGCGCAGCCGGCGTTCGACAGCAAACCTTACGGACCGGCCCCGGCACCGGCCGCCTCGACGACCGCACAGGCTCCGTCGGCTACCGCGCCGACCAACACTGCGCAGGCGCCTGCCGACATGAATGCTCAGCCGGCGCAACCGATGAACCGTGCGGACGGCAATCTGGCCACCAACATCATCGGTGAGACCGTCTACAACGGGACCGGCGACGATGCGCAGAACATCGGCGACGTCAACGACATCGTGCTGTCGAAGGAAGGCAAAGCACAGTCGCTGGTTATCGGGGTTGGCGGTTTCCTTGGCATTGGCGCCAAGAATGTCACCTACGACTTCAGCAAGGCCCAGTGGGCGGAAAAGAACGGCGACCGCTGGCTGGTAGCCCAGACGACCAAGGAAGAGCTGCTGGCGCAACCGGACTTCAACCGCAAGGCCTATGATCCGGCTCCGGCAACGACCGCATCCAATGGGCCGGCAGCAACTGAACCGACCGTCACCACGGCGCCTGCCGCCGCTCCGGCGAACAAGACGGCAGAGGCACCTGCGGCTACCGCGCCCAATGCCACGGCGCCAGACCCGACTAAGACGGCGGCGATCGACAAGTCGACGCTGACCGAAATGCCGATTGGCGAGATCCGCGGCGACGACCTGAAGGGCACGACCGTCTACGGCGCCAATGACGCAGTGGTCGGGGAGATCGGCGACGTCGTGCTGACGCCCGACAACAAGCCCGACGCGGTGATCGTCGATGTTGGCGGCTTCCTCGGCATCGGCGAGAAGGAGGTCGCGGTCGGTCTGGACAACCTTAAATTCATGACCGACAAAAACGGCAAGAAGTACCTGTACACGACCTTCACCAAGGAGCAGCTTGAGGCTCAAACCGCCTACGACAAAGCCAGCTATGCCCAGCGGCGCGACCAGCAGCGGATGGTTGTGAGATAGCTGAGGCAGTAGGGCAGTAGGGCAGTAGGGCAGTAGGATACTTCCTACTGCCCTATTCTCTTGCTGACATAGCCGGCGACGCCATGGTCCGTCAGTTCTGCCAGTGCCAGCGACTGGTCGAGATGTTCGGCCCGCCAGGCGAGCAGCCGTTCGGCGAACTCCAGCCGAACGGACAGGTAGGCAGGGTCAGCGGCGCGGTTGTTCAACTCGTCCGGATCGTCTTCCAGGTCGAACAGCAGCGGCGGCAGCCCGCCGCCGAAATGCACATATTTGAATTTTTCGGTGCGGAGGACGGCGAGATTGCACTGGCGCGAGGCGATGCCGAAATGCCGTTCGGCCTCGCCTTCGGCGACCGAGCGGAAATCGAATTCCCAATGCGCGGCATCACGCCAGACAGCAGGATTCCGGCCGCTCAGGAACGGCTTCAGCGATTGACCGTCGAGGTGCTGGGCCGGGTCTTCGTGGAGCAGGTCGAGAAGCGTCGGCAAGATGTCCACTGCCTCGGTGAAGCGATCGACACTGCCGCCTGCCGCCTTGCGCTGACGGGGATCGCGAATGACCAGCGGAATATGGTAGCTGCCGTCGAAGTAGCCGCCCTTGCCCAGCATGAAATGATCGCCCATCATTTCGGCGTGGTCTGAGGTCAGCACGACGATAGTGTCGTCCCATGCGCCCGCGGCCTTGACGGCTTGCCAGATGCGGCCGAGTTGCGCGTCCATCTCCGAGATCATGCCGTAGTAGATCGCGCGGATGCGGCGGAAATCGTCGTCGCTCCAGTCGTGCACCATGCCGCTGGTGCCGGGACGGAACTTGGCCCTTTTCTGCGTACCGATATCATAAGCGAGGTAGGGATGGCTCTCTGCTTCGGCCTGCCAGCTTGCCGCACGCCGGAAGGCTGGGCCGTCGGCCGGATCATAGAGCGTGTTGTATGGCTCCGGCACGACGAAGGGAGGATGCGGGCTGATGAAGGAAAGATGCGCAAACCAGGGCGTGGCCTGCTCCTGCTCGTCGAGCCAGCGCGTGAATTCGCCGGCCAGGAAGGCAGCCGGAGTTTCGTCCTTCGAATAAACGGGCGGGGCGTTGCTGACAGCGCCAGCCTCGCCTTCTTTCACCGGGCGGTGGATCTCGGGAGACCCTGCGCTGGTGTCGACGCCGCGCTGCTTCAGCCAGGACAGCCATTGCTTTTGATGCTCGGGCAGCAACTGGCGCACGGTGAACCCGGGCAGAACGCCCTCATAGCTTCGCAACCGCGGGTCGCCCGGCGCCAGCAAGCGTGGATCGAGCGACACGTCGGTGTAGCCGAACAGCGTCGGATCATATCCCATGGCGCGCGCATGCAGCGCGATATTGCCGTGACGGGCGTCCAGCGGCGTGCCATTGCGGCAGACGCGGTTGTTCATCTGATAGAGGCCGGTGTAGAGGCAGGCGCGCGCCGGCGAACAAGGTGTCGCGCCCCCATAGTGCCGCTTGAACAGCACACCCTCGGCGGCCAGCGCATCGGCATTCGGCGTCTTCACAACCGGATGGCCGGCGGCCGACAGGCAATCACCGCGCCACTGGTCGCATGTGATCAGGAGAACGTTCGGACGCCTGCCTTTTCCAGTCACTTGCTGTACCTTTATTCCGACATGTTCGAGCGCCGCTCATGGAACCGATTTCCGGTAATGACGCAAGGCTTCCATTTTAGCCAATTGGTGAACGACAATCTTGTCGTTGTTCACTTTTGCAGCACAGTCCATCCTGTGTTTGCCGCCTTTGCCGCAAACGGCCGGGGCCTCATATTGGCGTGGACAGCGGCGAAGGCCGCACAAGCATCAAAGGAAGGAGCAAGGAAATGCTCGACCAGATCAAGGGCCTGCATCACGTTACCTCGATGGCCAGGGATGCCCGCCAGAACAATGATTTCTTCACGCACAAGCTCGGCCTGCGCCGGGTCAAGAAGACAGTCAATTTCGACGCGCCCGACGTCTATCACCTCTATTATGGCGACGAGGCCGGCACGCCGGGTTCGGTGATGACCTATTTTCCGTTTCCCGATATCGGCAAAGGCCGCCACGGCGTCGGCGAAGTCGGCACCACGGTCTATTCCGTGCCGGAGGGCACGCTCGCCTATTGGGAAAAGCGTTTTGCCGATGAGGGCGTCTCCGGCCTGTCGCGTGAAGAGGTATTCGGCGAAAAGCGCCTGGCTTTTGCCGGACCGGATGGGGATGGCTTCGCCCTGGTCGAGGACAAGGCCGACGGCAGAGCGCCATGGGCGAAAGGCGGCATTCCGACCGACGAGGCGATCCGCGGTTTTCACTCGGTTTCGCTCAGACTGAAGGATGGCGGCGCCACCGAGGAGCTGCTGAAATTCATGGGTTACGAGGAAGTCGATAGATCCGGCAATGTCAGGCGGCTGGCGGTGAAGAACGGCAACGGCGCCGATGTCGTCGATATCGAATCGCAGCCCGGTGCTGCCTTCGCCGATCTCGGCGCCGGTTCCGTCCACCATGTCGCCTTCGCCGTCGAGAACCGCGCCAAACAGCTCGAAGTGCGCAAGGCGTTGATCGACACCGGCTACGGTGTCACACCGGTGATAGACCGAGACTATTTCTGGGCGATCTATTTCCGCACGCCGGGTGGCGTGCTGTTCGAAGTCGCCACCAACGAGCCGGGTTTCGACCGCGACGAGGATACCGCACATCTCGGCGAGGCGCTGAAGCTGCCGACGCAGCATCAGCATCTCAGACCCTATCTCGAACAGCATCTGCAGAAGCTGGAAGGCTGAGGCCATGAGCAAGGACGCCTATATCCATAAGGTGCTGCCCGGTTCGCCTGGCGGGCCGCTGCTGTTCGTCTTCCATGGTACGGGAGCCGATGAGAGCCAGCTCCTGTCGCTGGGGCGCGATCTCGCGCCCCAGGCCACCATCATCTCGCCGCGCGGCGATGTTTCCGAACAAGGTGCTGCGCGCTTCTTCCGGCGCACGGGCGAAGGCGTCTACGATATGGACGATCTGGCGCGGGCGACGGACAAGATGGCAGGCTTCGTCAAAGCTCATGTCGATGCGGCAAGGCCATCGGCCGTGTTCGGCCTCGGCTACTCCAATGGCGCCAACATCCTGGCTTCGGTGGTGTTCGCGGCACCATCGCTGCTCGACGCCGCGGTGCTGATGCATCCGCTGATCCCGTTCGAACCAAAGGTCGAGGGCAGCCTTGCCGGCCGTTACATCCTGGTGACCGCCGGAAAGCGCGATCCGATATGTCCGCCGAACCTGACCAGCCGGCTCGAAGCCTATTTGCGTGCCGACGGCGCCGATGTCACAGTGGAATGGCACGATGGCGGGCACGAGGTGCGGCCGAACGAAATCGAAGCGGCACGGCGGCTCTTGGCCGGTGTCAGTCAAGGAGTGTAGCGATGTCCGATCAACTGCCCGGGGTCGAACTGGAGGATCGCGGGTCCAAGGGTCGCTATGTCCTGCGCGGGCCCGGAGGCGCCGAGGCCGAGATGACCTTCACCAAAATCGGCGAGCACCAGATCATCATCGACCACACCGAAGTGCCGGACGCGTTTCGCGGCCAGGGTGCCGGGCTTCGGCTCGTCACCCGCGCCGTCGAGGATGCGCGTGCGGCGGGCAAGAAAATCATCCCGCTCTGCCCGTTCGCCAACTCTCAGTTCCGCCGCCACCCGGAATGGGCCGACGTGTTGAAGCGGTAGAGCAATTCCACGAAACGTGTGAAACGGTTTTCCCGGGAAAAGCGCGTAGCGCTTTCCCTGGGAATTTGCGTTAAGACGACGAGATAGAGCGGTTCGGCGTTTCCGTGAACCGGTGAACCGCTCCAGGAACGGTCGGCGTCTATTCGATCCGAAAAATGACGACAGACCACTGCCATTCAACGGGACGGCTTTGCAGTTTGCCCTTGTGGCGCATCTTGCCTAAGTAGGTATGATACATCGCAGCCCGCCGCGCCGACAAACCAATCGAATGATCCCCCAATGACCGCACCCGACCTGGTTCCCGTCTTCGACGGCCATAACGACACGCTGCTCAGGCTCTATCAGTCCAAGGACACGGATGTCGAAAAGCTGTTCACCGACGGCAAGGCGGGCGGCCATATCGATCTGCCGCGCGCCAAGGCAGGTGGATTCGCGGGAGGCATGTTCGCGATCTTTCCACCCCCGGTCGAGAAAACCAGGCGGATCGCTGTTCCCTCGGCGCCGAGCGACAGCGAACCGCTGCCACCGGAAGTTCCGCGCAACGATGCGCTCAACTCGACGATCGCCATGGCATCGATCCTGTTTCGGCTGGAACGGGCCGGCGCGCTCACCGTCTGCCGCAGTGCCGCCGATATCCGCAATGCCATGGCGCAAGGGTCGATCGCGGCGGTGTTCCATATCGAAGGCGTCGAGGCGATCGATCCCGAACTCGCCATGCTCGATGTGCTGCATGCCGCGGGCCTGCGCTCGCTCGGCATCGTCTGGAGCCGGCCGAACGCTTTTGGCCATGGCGTGCCATTCCGCTTCCCGTCCTCGCCCGATACCGGACCCGGGCTGACCGATGCCGGAAAGGCGCTGGTCAAGGCCTGCAACGAGTTGAAGATCATGATCGACCTCTCGCATCTCAACGAGAAGGGCTTTCGCGATGTCGCCGCGCTCAGCGATGCGCCGCTGGTCGCCACCCATTCCAACGTGCATGCGCTCTGCGGCCATTCGCGCAACCTCACCGACTGGCAGCTCGGCGCGATCCGCGAAACCGGCGGCATGGTCGGGCTGAACTTCGCCACCGGCTTCCTGCGCGAGGACGGAAGGATGAATGCCGACACCGGCCTCGACATCCTGGTGCGCCACATTGATTCCCTGCTGCAGGCGCTGGGTGAGGACGGCGTCGGTCTCGGCTCCGATTTCGACGGGGCCATGATCCCGGCCACCATCGGCGACGTCGCCGGCCTGCCGAAGCTCATCGATGCGCTCGCCGCGCGCGGCTTCGGGCAGGCGCTGATCGAGAAGATCGCTTACCGCAATTGGCTGGCCATGCTGGAAAGAACCATAGGATAGGCAGTTCAGCCGAACCCCATGCGCTTCAGCCAGTCCTTGCCGACGCCGCGATCGCGGATGATCGGCAGCGGGTTTTCCGAATCGAGCCGTGCACAGATGCGGTAGACTTCCAGTGTCTCGGCGCTCATCTCGCCGCGCTTGTAGAAAAACATGGCGGCGGCATAGCGTGTGCGGCCCGACCATTTTTCGCCGAGCGGCGTGTTGACCAACTCCCACTGTTCGGCGGCTTCCTCATCGTCATCCCGGTTGCTGGCTTCGTCGACCATGATCAGAAGTCCGCCGGCGGATTGGCGGTGCGGCGGTCGAGCTTGATGAAGGGGCGAGGCACCACCTTGGCCCGCTTCATCAGCTTCTGGTATTGCAACTCGCGCATGGCGTAGATCTCGACCCAGAGGTCGCCGACGACAGTATCACCATATGGTCGCGCCAGCGACGCGATGGCGATGTTGCGCTTGGCCATCGGCGACCACATGGCGGCGCTGACCAGCCCGACCTCCTGGCTCTTTCTGTAATAGACGATGGCGTGTTCGGCCGGGATGTTGCCTTCGATCTCGAGCCCGACCAGCACATGCCGCAGCTTGCGCTTGGCGCGTGCCTCGAGGATGGCGCGACGGCCGTTGAAATGGACCTTTTCCAGATCGATCATGAAACCGAGGCCGATCTCGTCGGGCATGCGCAAGCGGTCGGCGCGGATGGCACGGCAGTCGCCATTTTATCCAGCCATATTGAATGAATGTTCAACAAATGGTGTTGCGTTTTCTCGCCCATGCGCTACGCTTTGCCGGCATTCGAAAGTCCTGCAATCGGCCGATGGAACCAAGGTCCGATGATCGAAACGGCAGATGCCGAGCCGGAGTATGACGACACCGCCATCCGCTTCCTCGAGGCGCTGTGGGGCGATGGCTACCTGTCGCCGGGCGGGCCGGAAGAAGTCGACCGGGTCATCGAGGGGCTTTCGCTTCGGGGCAAGACGATCCTCGACATCGGTTGCGGTTCCGGCGGCATCACGCTGCATCTGGTCGAGCGCCATGGTGCTTTCCACGCCACCGGCTTCGATGTCGAACGACCAGTGATCGAGACAGCCACACAAAGGGCGGTGGCGCGGGGGCTCTCGGATCGCGTCCGTTTCATCCAGGCGCCGCCGGGGCGGCTGCCTTTCACCGACCATGCATTCGATGTCGTCTTCTCCAAGGATGCGCTGCTGCATGTGCCGGACAAGGACGCATTGTTCGCCGAGGTCTTCCGTGTGTTGAAGCCGGGCGGCGTCTTTGCCGCGTCCAACTGGATGATCTCGCATGACGGCGAACCGTCGCCCGAGATGAAGGCCTATGTCGCCGCCGAAGGCTGTCCTTCGCCATGGCGTCGCCGGCCCGCTATGCGCAGGCGATGCGCCGGGCCGGCTTTGCCGATGTCTCCGTCAGGGACCGCAATCCCTGGTACCGCGACGTCGCGCGGGGCGAGCTGGAAAGGCTGAAAGGGCCGCTCTACCCGGCGGTCGCCGCAATGGTCGGCGCGGCCTATGTCGACAAGAACATACGAACCTGGGAAGCCATGCAGAAGGTGCTTGACAGCGGCGAGCACCGTCCCACTCATCTTCGCGCTCGAAAGCCGGTTGGATAGCCGGCGATGCTGGAGACCATCAGACCCATGAAGACAGCAGAGGCCAGGGAAGCCCTCCTTGAACCGGCGCGTAAAAACGAGGCCGAGAAGCGCGGACGCAAGGCATCGAAGGAGGTCAGGCAGCTTCAGCTCATCGAGGCGACGATCGATTCGCTGGCCAAGCGCGGCTATTCGGAGACGACGATGGCCGATGTCGCCGACGGCGCGGGCCTGTCGCGCGGCATCGTCAACTTCCATTTCGAGAGCAAGGAAAAGCTGCTCATCGCGACCTTGCAGCACATGTATGACGAGTACTCGGCGCATTGGCGCAATGCCTTGCAGAAGGCAGGAGATGATCCGGCTCGTCAGCTCCAGGCACTGGTCGCGGCCGATTTCGACCGCTCTATCTGCAACAAGCGCAAGCTCGCCGCCTGGTGCGCCTTCTGGGGCGAGGCCAAGTCGCGGCCGACCTACCAGGCGCTGAGCAGCGCCCGCGACGCCGTCTATCAGACGATCTTCATCGATCTTTGCACGGCGCTGAAACAGAGCGGCTTCTATGCCTATGAGCCGCAGGTGATGGCGCTGGCGCTCAGCGCCATGCTGGAAGGATTGTGGCTGCGGTTGATGATGGGAACCGAGGACACCACGCGCGAATCCGCCTTGCAGGCGGCCAACGAATTCCTGTCGGCGGCATTCCCGAGACATTATCCGGCGAACGCAGCCAGTGAGACGAAACCATAAGAAAACCAGAACACCACGGAGGATGGAACAGCGATGAAGACACTGACCAGACGCCTGACATTGACCCTGGCGTTGGCTGGAATGTTAGCGGCTTCGGCTGCCGCGCTGGCCGCCGACCAGGACCTGATCGTGTTCGACTGGTCCGGCTATGAAGACCCGAGCTTCCATCCGAAATATGTCGAGAAGAACGGCGACTCGCCCACCTTCGCCTTCTTCGGCGACGAGGACGAAGCGTTCGAGAAGGTGCGCTCCGGCTTCAAGGCCGATCTTGGCCATCCCTGCTCGCAAAGCGTGGTGAAATGGCGCGAGGCGGGCCTGCTGCAGCCGCTCGACACGTCGAAGATAACAGGCTGGAAGGACCTCAATCCCGGCATCATGGCGATGAAGAATCTTGCTGCCACGTCGGACGGCAAGGCCTGGTTCATGCCCTGGGACTGGGGCAATACCCAGCTCACCTACAATTCCTCCAAGGTCGACGAGAAGGACGTGCAGTCGCTGAAGGCGTTCGCCGATCCGAAGTTCAAGGGCCGCGTGTCGATCGGCGACAATGTCGACGACGCTTATGCGCTGGCGAGCCTCGCCATCGGCCTCAAGGACTGGACAAAGATGACCGATGACCAGTTCAGACAGGCGTCCGACTTCCTGCGCCAGGTGCACAAGAACGTCCGCTCCTACTGGACCGACACCACCGACGTCGTTCAGCTTTTGAGCGGCGGCGAGGTCGATCTCGCCTGGGCCTGGAACGATGCGACGGTGCAGTCGGTCGTGGCCGGCGTGCCGATCAAATCGAAGAAGGACACCAGCGAAGGCATTTCGACCTGGGTCTGCGGCTCTGTGCTGTTCAAGGACGCGCCCGGCAATGTCGACAAGGCCTATGATTACCTGAACGCCGTCAACGATCCGGAAACCGCCAAGGTGCTGGTCAAGGATTGGGGCTATGGCCAGGCCAACGCCAAAGGCATGGCCGGCGTCGACCAGGCGGTCCTGAAGGAAAAAGGCTACGACGTGCAGAAATTCATCGACAAGACGCTGTTCCAGTCGCCGGTGCCGTCGCAGCTCAAGCAGCGGATGATCGCCGAGTTCGAGAAGATCAAGGCCGGCTATTGAAGACCGGAACAGAAAGAACCGATGTCGTCATTGTCGGCGCCGGCTTCACCGGCCTGTCGGCCGCGCTTGAACTGAAGGCGGCCGGCATCGACTTCCTGTTGCTCGAAGCGCGCGACCGCGTCGGCGGGCGCGTCGAATCGAGGCAGAACGGGCTTGGCGAGCGCATCGACAGCGGCGGCCAGTTCCTGTGCGAGGACATGCCGGAGCTGATGGCGCTGATTGAGGCGCGCGGCAAGATGCTGGTCGAGGCTTACGTCGACGGCGACTTCACCGCGCAGCCGGCGACGTCCGGCCGAGAGGCGGAACAAATCTATGCCGGTTCGATGGCGATCCGCGACCGCATGAATGCGATCGCGCCTGACGATCCCGATATCGCCGGCCTGACCGTTGCCACCTGGCTCGAGCGGCAGGACGATGCCGACGAGGTCAAGGCTGTGTTTCGCTCGATGATCGAAGGCCTGTGGTGCCAAGCGCTGGAAAAGATGCCGCTCTGGCACCTGATCGACAATGACCGGCGTATCACCAACGAGGTGTCCGAGCTGCAGTATTTCGTGCGTGAGACCATGCATTCGCTGGCAGACGATCTGGCCGGAGATGTCGATGACCGATTGCGGCTGGGCGCAGCCGTGACTGCGATCGAGCACGGGCCGGGCGGAGTTCGCCTGATATCGGCGGCGGGCACAATCGAAGCGCTGACGGTGTTGATCGCCGCGCCGCCGGTAATGGTTTCGAAACTGGCTTTCTCGCCGCCGTTGCCGGCTGCGCTGGAGCAGGCCTTGGGCGTCTGGCAGAGCGGCGCCATCATCAAGGTGCTGGTGCGGTATCCCAAGGCCTTCTGGCGTGAGCGTGGCTTGAGCGGCATGGTGATGTGGCGTGACCTGCATGGGCTCTTCGCCTGCGACGTCAGCAAGGATGACGGTCACGCGGCACTGGTGGTCTTCATCGGCGGGCCGCTCGCCTTGCGCTGGCGCGAACTTGGCGACGCAGCCTTGCGCGCCGAAGTCACCGCAAGACTGACGCAAGCGCTTGGCCCGGAAGCGGCCGGCATCCTCGATCTCAGCTACCGCGACTGGACGGACGATCGCTGGAGCGGCGGGGCCTACGGCGATCTCATTGTCGATGTGACGGCTGTCGACGCCGAACCGACAATCCTGGCCGGTGCACCACCGCTGCATTTCGCCAGTTCAGAACTGTCGCCGTCTTTTCCGGGGTACATCGAAGGCGCTATCGTCGCCGGGCGCATCGCCGCGCGCAAGATCATCGCGGAGCGTCGAATTCCTGGTTGAGCATGATCTCCGGACAAACGGTTTCCGTTGTTCGCGAAGCCGGGTTTTCACGGATAAACGGAAACCGTTTGTCCAGGGATCGTGCTCTAATCGGCCATCGCCACCAGCGCCTCGGGATCATAGGCGAGGCGGATCGAGGTGCCGACCGGGATGTCGTCGGCACCGAAATCGTTGGTTTCGGTCACCGAAAGCGGCTTTTCCAGGCCTGGTATTTCGACGATCAGATGGGTGATCTCGCCGAAATAGTGGCGTTCGACCACCTTTCCGGCAACCTCGAACTTGGCCGTCGCATTGTCCCACAGCACGCGCAGGCGCTCCGGTCGGATGCCGAGCGTGGCGGCGCCGCCATTGCGCACGAAGGCCTTCGGTTTGTCGGTCTTCACACGGCCGAAGCCTAGCGTGTCGACGACCAGCGAGGCGCCGTTCTCTTCGACGATCTCCGCCTTGACGAAATTCATGCCTCCGAGGAAGTCGGCGACTTGGCGGCTGACTGGCCGCTGGTAGATTTCCTTGGGCGAGGCGACCTGCGCGATCCTGCCGCCGAACATGACGGCGATGCGGTCGGACATTGCAAGCGCCTCATATTGGTCGTGGGTAACCAGCACGAAGGTGATGCCGACCGCCTGCTGCAAGCGGCGGAGTTCCACCTGCGTCCCGCCATGCGGCATCCTATTGTACTGGCGTCGGCTGCCTTGTTCCCAGTTTTATTCTTGGAGCGCGATCGACCCGCAAAACCGGTGACCGCTTCTGCTGATCGCGCTCCGAGCTTGCCGACTTACGTTTATCATGCGCGCATCCCCGGATTGAAATCAAGCGCTATTTCTGCAATATTGATTGAACGGACATTCAAAATGAAGCGAAGAAAGCCGGTATTTCGATGCTTCGCATCCCACTTCGTGCCCGATGAAAATTTGTGAAGCAAGGACGAGGCGATCATGGCTGCTGCCAGAGATATGAAGGCGACCCGAATGCCCGGCGCGGAACCTGGCGATGCCGCCCTCGAACTGGCCAAGCGCCATCTCATCCAGCCCTGGCCGTTCGCTGGTTCGGTCGGCGCCGAAGCGCGCGCGCTGATCGGCGAAGGCGATGGCATCTACATCACCGACAACACCGGCAAGCGGCTGATCGATGGGCCTGCCGGCATGTGGTGCGTCAATGTCGGCCACCGGCGCAAGGAACTCGCCGAGGTGATGTACGACCAGGCGATGGCGCTGTCCTACAACACGCCCTGGTACACGATGAACGCGCCTTCGGCCGAGCTTGCCGAGCGCATCGCCGGCCACGCGCCGGGCGATCTCAGCCACGTCTTCTTTACGACCGGCGGTTCTTCGGCCGTCGAGACGGCGCTGCGCTTCATGCAGTTCTACAACAATGTGCGCGGCCGGCCGGAGAAGAAGCTGATCCTGTCGCGGGGCGGCGCCTATCACGGTTCGACCTATCTGTCGGCCTCGCTTAACGGCCGCCCGCGTGACCGCGATTGGATGGACGGCGCCGACGAGCTGGTGGTCAAGCTGTCTTCGCCCGATCCGTTCCGCCGGCCGCAAGGCATGAGCCTTGCCGCCTTCACCGATTTCCTCGTCGATCAATTCCGCGACACGGTCGCCCGTGTCGGCGCCGACAGGATCGGCGCTTTCGTCGGCGAGCCGGTGCAGGCATCCGGCGGCGTCGTCGTGCCGCCTGACGGCTATCTCAAGCGCATTCGCGAGATCTGTCGCGACAACGACATCCTCTACGTTTCCGACGAGGTTGTGACGGCATTCGGCCGGCTTGGCCATGTCTTTGCCTCCGGCGAAACGTTCGGAATCGATCCGGATATGATCACCTTCGCCAAGGGCGTCACCTCAGGCTATTTTCCGCTCGGCGGCGTCATCATTTCCGAACGCCTGCTGGAAGAGCTGCGCCGTTCGAGCCATCCGGACGCGATGTTCGGCCATGGCCTGACCTACACCAGCCATCCCGTCGGCTGCGCCGTGGCGCTCAGGAATCTCGACCTTCTGGAACAGGGCGTGCTTGCCCATGCGCAGGCGGTCGCCTCTTATTTCCAGGCGCAGCTGAAGACGCTGGAAGAATTGCCGCTGGTGGGCGAGGTGCGCGGCCTCGGGCTGATGGGCTGCGTCGAATGCGTCGCCGACCGCGAAAGCAAGGACCCGCTACAGCTCGACAAGGATGTCGGAAAACGCATCGACGCGCATTGCCACGAGCTCGGCCTGCTGGTGCGACCGCTGATCAACATGTGCGTGATGTCGCCGCCGCTGGTCATCACGCGCGAGCAGATCAACGACATGGTCGGCATTTTGCGCGAAGGCATTTCAAGGACGATGGACGATCTGCGCAAAGAGGGTGTGTGGCGGGGATAGCTCTCTTCTCCCCGTTCTACGGGGAGAAGGTGCCGGCAGGCGGATGAGGGGCGGCGCTGACGTTGGTGATTGGCCGTGCATGAGGACTTCATCCGTCTGAGGTAATGATCTCACCGGCCAGCACAGCGCCGGCTTACAAGATTTCAATCGAAGATAGCTTTCTGAGTTGAGGGCAAGCCAATCGCGAGGCGCCCGCGCCGCCCCTCATCCGCCCTTCGGGCACCTTCTCCCCGTGGAACGGGGAGAAGGAAGCTAGCCTCTCGACCTCAGAGCGTCGTTCAAATTCCACATGTCCTTCTCCTCCGGCGCGGTCTCGAGGCCGAGCACCGGCAGCATCTTGCGCAGGTGGTCGTGGTGGGTGCGCACGCCGTATTCGAGGTCGGAGAGATAAAAGCCTTCAAAGGCCTCGGACAGCATGGACTCGTTCGACCACACCGAGAGCTGCACATCCTCCGACATGGTGTCGCGGTCGATGCGGAAGGAAAGGTAGCGGGCGGCCGCTTGTTCGCGGCTCTCGTCGCGGTAGCGGTAGATAGCGCCGCGCAGCAGCGTCTGCCCGGTCGACAGCGGAAATTCCTGATAGAACTGCACCGACTCCGGCATCACCGAAATGACCGCATTGGGAAAGATGCCGTAATAGACCCAGGCCTTTCTGAGATAGTCGGGCAGATGCGCCGGCTCGGGCGCGATCTTGACATAGTTCTTGACGCTCCAGCGACGGCCGGCGTGCGGATTGTAGGTGGCGAAGGAGCGCGACACGCCATTGATGAACGGCTCGTCGAAATAGGTCGCGCCATAGAGATCCTGCAGCGCCGGATGCGCCATGGCGACGTGATAGCCCTCATTGTCGACATCGCGCACCGACTTCCAGTTGACCGGCGTCTTCTGGCTCCAGATACCCCAGGACGGCACCATGTCGGCGGCGTTGTAATGCTCGAATTCGGGCTCGATCGGCTTCATCAGCTCGGCGACCGACGGCTGCGGCCCGCCACTGCGGAAGCGGATGAAGATGAAGCCCATCCAGATTTCCAGGTCGAGCGGCATCAGTCCGAACTCGGTCCTGTCGAGGTCGGGAAAGGAGCGCGGGCGCGCGGCACCGCGCAGCGTGCCGTCGAGATAGTAGACCCAGCCATGGAACGGGCAGACCAGGGCGTTCTTGCAATTGCCTTGGCTGTCGGCAACGACGCGGCTGCCGCGATGGCGGCACATGTTGTTGAAGCCGCGCACGACGCCATCCTTGCCGCGCACGATCAGTGCGCGTTCGCCGACCACGTCCATGGTCAGGTAATCGCCGACATTGGGGATGTCCGAGACGTGTCCGACGATCTGCCAATGATTGCGAAAGACATGCTCTTTCTCAAGCTCGAGCAGGGCGTCGGAATGGTAACTCCAGCCCGGCAGTCCCCGCCGGTCCCAATCATTGGGGATCGCCACGTCACGCAGGTGCGGGTTCATGAAAGTCTCTTCTTGTTATTGAATGTCTATTCAATAAAAGCATATTTTTCATTGAAATGCAATGGGTTGCGGAAATCTGGCCGATTTCTAGAAGCAATCCATCGGTCGGCGATCACCGAAAATCGAGCGGCCGCCAGCAGAGAAAATCCTAGGGAATCCGGGAGTTAGTCCGGGTTCCGACGGCTCTGTTTCTGCTTGATTGCGGGGGCCAACATGCCGGCGAACCTTGACTGTCCGGCGTGTGTTTCAATCCGGTTACATCGCTTGGCTCGCGCCATCGTTGTGCCGTTACATGGCGCGATTAAGTTCATTTCATCAGAAAAAGAAAATCCACGAAGGGGATAGCGATGCATGCGAAAGTTCAGATCACCCGCAGCGACTGCCGACTCCAGGCTCCAGAGCGCGCTGACCGCCGCCCGAAACTGGCCCTGCGCCAACGCACAAGCGACCACCCGATGGCAATGTTCTTGGCGCTGGCTGCTTGCACCTTCGCCGGCATGGCGTTCACGCCGACGGTCGGCCCGGCCTTCGCTTCGCTTAATCCCCCGGCCAATATCGCCGAAGGCGCGATGACGACCACCCGGACCGCGCGCCTGCCGATGCCGGCGGTCGACTTTGCCTGCAAGGGGCAGGCCTGGGGCGCCGAGGGCGTGGATTGCCTGCGCGCCATCGCCCAGCAGTCGGGAACGCACAAGGCCCGCGCGATCCGCATGATCGCCAGTGCCGCGCCGCTGACCAACACGCCGAATATTTTCTGATTTCGTCGAAGCACGATCCCTAAAGTCGTTCCCACTGCGGGGATCATGCTGCAACCCCGAGCGCTTCCTCCAGGACGCTCGCTTCGGCTCCCGCCGCGATATCGGCCGGGAGCCGTCTTTTATCCTTTCACAGCCGCCTGCTCGGCAATGGTGGACAGGACGCTTCGCACATCCAGCGTGCTGAACGGCTTTTCCAGGATCTGCGGCCGCTGCTGCGCCGGCAGCGCCTCGATCTCGGCCTTGGCGCCGATCAGGTCCCCGGTGACCAGCACGAAACGCCGCGCCAGCTCTGGCCTTTCGGCAAGCAACTCGCGATAGACCGATATGCCGCTGGTGCCGGGCATGCGCAGGTCCGAAAAGACGATGTCCGGCGGCATGTGGCCGTTTAAAGTGGCGCTGCTGGATTCCCAGATAGGCGCGATCCGCGACTTGATGCCCATCAATTCGAGAATGTCGGACAGCGAGCCGGCAACATCCGGCTCGTCGTCGATGATCAAGGCGTGGCGCAGGCCGCTCGATCGAGGCTGGCTCTCGCCGGCAGCGGCGATGCCGGCTGAAATGGCTGGCAATTGGACGACGAAACGCGCGCCTCGCGGCAGTACTTCCTCGAACCAGACATTGCCATTGTGCCGTTCGATGATCGATTTCGAGATCGACAGGCCGATGCCGGTGCCGACGCCGACCGGCTTGGTGGTGAAGTAGGATTCGAAGATACGGCCGCGGATCGCTTCCGGCACGCCCGGCCCATTGTCCTCGACCGAGAAGCCTGGGTTGCCCCGGTCGCCGCGGAACGTCCGCACCTTGATCAGCCGGTCGCCGGCAACACCGGCCAGCGCGTGCTGGCTGTTGATGAGGAAGTTGGCCGCGACCTGCGTCACGTGGTCGGCATCGGCCATGGCCAGCAGCGGGCCGGCAGCGAAATCCGTGTCGATGATGATGCCGCTTGATCGCGCGCCATAAGCGGTCACCTCGAGCGCGGCGCGGACCACCTGGTTGAGATCGGTATCGGCCTGCGCCGCGGGATGCAGGCGCACCATCGACAGGAAGCTCTTGACGATGCGGCCGCAGCGCTCGGCCGCGGCGCGCACTTTCTCGGCGCGGACCTTGGTCTGCGGATCCGAAGCGAATTCGTGCAGCAGCGTGGATTGCGCGACCACCACTGCCAGCGGGTTGTTGAGTTCGTGCGAGACGCCGGCCAGCAGCGATCCCATCGCCGCCATCTTCTCGTTCTGGTGCAGCTTCTCGCGTTGCCGGTTGATCTCCTCCTCGGCGCGCAGCTTGTCGCGCAGGTCACGGATGGAGCCGAAGATCAACTGGCGGTCGGCGACGCGCATCTCGGTCGCAGTCAGCTCGATCGGGAACACCTCGCCGGCCGCGTTCTGCGTCACTGTCTCCAGCCGTTGGCCGACCATCGGCGCGCCGCGGCCCGACATGTATTCGGCCCCCGAAACGTAACCCTTGCGGTAATAGATCGGCACGATGGTGTCGAGCAGGTCCTTGCCGAGGATGTCGCTGCGCTGGTAGCCGAACATCTTCTCTGCGGCCGGATTGAATTCGATGATCGAGCCGGTCTCGTCGATGACGACGATGGCGTCGAGCGAGGCCTGCAGCATGGTGCGGCGGATGACCTCGCTGGCATGGGCTTCGGAGGGGGAGCGTTCGATGGCGCCGCCGATGGCGAGCGCAATGATGTGCAGCGCGGCCTCTTCCTCGTCCGTCCACACGCGCTCGTCGACGCAGTCGTTGACGGCCAGCGTGCCCCACAGGTTGCCATGCGCGAAGACGGACACCGACAGGAAAGACTTGATGCTCTGCTTTTCGAAGTCGGTTCTCAGGAAGCCTTCGAGATCGCGCGTATGCCCGGCGAAGACCTTGCCTTGCCTTTCGTCCTCGGCCAGCCGCTCCAGCAGCGGATCGGAATTGACGATCGACTGCATGATGACGGTCGGCGATGCCAGTTCGCCGCCGAAACCGGAGTCGATCCAATAAGCGGCGACCGACTGGGCGAAACCCTGGCCTGGCAGCTCGCGAAGGCGGAACAGGATGCCGCGCTGGCACTCCATGGCGCGGCACAGCGTTTCCAGTATGCCGTCCATCTCGCGCTGCCAGTCGCCGGCCTCGCGCAGCCGGCGCACGACACGCACGGCCGCCATTGCCGCACCCTGCCTGGCGCCCTGCATATCCGTGCCTGCTGCTTCGGCGGTCATCTTCAGCCGTCATTGCGCTGCCATGTTAATCCGCTCCGGGACCAGCATGGCACCGGGAAAGGAAGTCAGTTGCCGTCGCCGACCGGCAGCGAGAAGATGTAGCCTTCACCGCGGACCGTGCGCAGGAATTTCGGATTGGCCGGATCAGCCTCGATCTTCTTTCGGAGCCGCATGATGCGAATGTCGACCGCGCGCGAGGATTCCGGATCCTCGGTGAAGCCGATCGCCTCGGAGATGGCGGCGCGCGTCAGCAGCCGGTTGGCGCGGCTCAGGAAAACCTCCAGCACGTCGAATTCGCTCTTGGCCATGTCGATCACCGCCCCGTTGGCGCCGGTGACCAGCCGGCCGTCGAGATCTGCCTGGAAAGGACCAAAGGCGACGGAGCGGCGGTCCGTGCCGGTTCTCTTGTCCAGCAGTTCCATCGGCTGCGGGACACGGCGCAGCACGCTGCGGACCCTGGCCAGCAATTCGCGCAATTCATAGGGTTTGACGATGTAGTCGTCGGCGCCGAGCTCCAGCCCGACGATGCGGTCGAGCGCGGTGCCGGCGGCGGTCGCGTAGATGATGCCGATCGGGAGTTTCGAGCGCAGCCAGCGGCCGAGCGACAGGCCATCCTCGCCCGGCATGGCGATGTCGAGGATGGCCAGGTGGAAGGACTGCGTTTCGACTAGGCTGCGCGCGGCGGCAGCGGTTTCCGCGGTCGCCACATCATAACCCGCGGCACCGAGATATTCGGCAACCGCGTCCCTCAGGTCAGGCTCGTCCTCGACGATGACAATTCTTGCCCGCACGATGCCTTCGCTCCCACTTTCAGTGGAAAGTAGATTGGGTATAAACATGATGTCCAGCACTCATATCTGGTTGTCAGGGAACGGTTGGAAAATATGGCCGCACGAGCCGTCATCGCGCTTGTTTCCGTCGCCGAGGTGATCGCGACCGAACTCGCCGACCATCTCGAGCGGCGCGGCCATGACGTGCATCAGGCGTGCCAGCCCTGGGAAGCGGAATCGCTGTTGTCGGGCAAGGGTATCGATGTGGTCGTCGTCGGCGACAGCCTTAGCCAGGCGGAAGGGCGCGATCTGCTGAGGCGCCATGGCGGCGAGAATGGGCCGGATTTCATCCTGATCTGCCGGCCGGCCGACCTCGTCGACAAGGTGCTGGCGCTCGAGCTTGGTGCGGCCGACGTCGTCGAAAGCCCACTCAATGTCAGGGAACTCGCCGCCCGTGTCGGCGGCCTTCTGTCGCGACGCGGCAGAGGCACCCAGGAATTGATCGTGCTGGAAAACGCGACCGTCGACCTGAGATCGGCCATGGTCATGCATCGTTCCGGCACGGAAGAGCAGCTTTCGCCGGGTCAGGTGGCGCTGCTCAGGCTGTTCCTGGCCAGCCCGCGCAAGGTGCTGACGCGTGACGACATCATCGCCGCCGCACCGGCCGAAAATGCCGACGCCTTCGATCGCTCGATCGATTCGCGCATCGTGCGGCTGCGCCGCAAACTCGACACCGAGACCATCACCACAATACGCGGCGCCGGCTACCGGTTCGATCCGCCGGTACAATTCAGCGACTGACGGCCGGATGCTCACGCTGTTTTTCCGGCTGAGCATCGGATTTCATTTGCGAGCCGATATTCCCCTCGTTCAGCGCACCACCAGCAATGACGGGCCCCATGGCATCTCGGTGCCCATGCTGAGTTCGCTTGCATGAGCTCGGTCCCTGAAAAGCACGGAAGCAAGGCCGGCAAAGCCGAGCAGGCCCTGCGCATAAAGCAGTACGGAAAGCACCGAGGCTGCGAATTTTGTTTTCATCGTTCCAATCCTCAGAAATGAATGTGCTGCTGCGGGTCGCTTCAGGAAACTCCCGAAGTGCCCGCGCCGCCAGCGGAGCCCCCCGTCGCGGCGCGGGCCTTCGGTCCTCTCGGCAGCAAGATGCCGGAGGGGCCGCGCAATGCCAGCAGCCGAAGGCCAACCCGCCAGAGGGCCTTGAACCGGGCGATGCGCAGGCTGGAAACAATCCAGACCGTGGCGGAAAACAGGATGGCGTGCAGGGTCGAGATCTCGCTCGAGGTCATCGCCGCGAGCCGCGCCACGGAGCCGCCGGCAACCCTGCCGACGCCGCCGATGACCGCTGCCGCGATGCTGATCCTGAGGAGCCAGGACCAAGTATTCGATTTCGTTCCCATGGCCGTTGCCGTCTGCTTTCGTTGCATCGACTTTGCTGGCGGCCTGTATCCACATCATGCCGCCCAAATCCGCGCTTTGTTGCAGATCGGTTTCGCAAACGATCTTGGTCACTTTCAGTTAGTCGAACTCGAACTTTCGTTTTGAGGCGAGCAATTATGTTCTGGCGTTGGCTCCATCTAACGGAGGCCGATGACGGTATCTCGATCCGGCGGCAGGAGGCACGATGTTAACCAGGGGAAACAGATTCGAAACACAAACGAGCATTTCGCGAAATCTTTTCGAAACATGCCGGAGCGATAAGCCGCCATCGATTGGAGCCGGCCGAACCGGCAGACAGAGGGGACATCATGCACGCCACCATTTCCGCCAAGCTCATCAACATCGCCGCTGCCGCACTGACGGGCGCCGCACTTCTGTTCGGTGCGGGCACCGGCGCCCACGCCGCCAATAAGATCGTGGCGCGCGTTTCGCTGTCGCAGCAGGTTATGGAAGTCTCGGTCGATGGCCGGCCGACCTTCGCCTGGAAAGTCTCAACCGGCGACAAGGCGCATGTGACGCCGACCGGCTCATTCAAACCGACGCGCATGCATGAGATGTGGTATTCGAAAAAGTACGACAACGCTCCGATGCCGCATTCGGTCTTCTTCAGCGGCGGTTATGCGGTGCACGCCACCTACGCCGTCAAGCGTCTCGGCCAACCGGCCTCACATGGCTGCGTGCGGCTGCACCCCGACAATGCCGCCGATTTCTACCAGCTTGTCGAGACCTTCGGGCCGACCAACACCAGCATCGTCATCGTCAAGTAGCAGGCTGCGATCGGGGCGTGTCGGCGCATGCTGCCACGCCCTCGTCAAAGCTCCCGCCGGGAAGCTCCAGCGGTCGAGCCCAGCCAAAAAAGGCCGGAAATTTCCGGCCTTTTTCTTGTCGTTGTTGTTTACGCATTCCCGGACGGAAATCGTCGCACACTTTCCTGGATTGCCCTAGTCCTGCAATGCCGGCATCAGCTTGGGATCCGGCTTCTCGGCATGGTGCGGCAGGTCCTTGCTGGCGATGAAAGTGTAGAACATGGGCACGACGAAGAGCGTGAACATGGTGCCGACCAGGATGCCAGTGAAGATAACCAGGCCCATCGAATAGCGGGCCGCGGCTCCGGCGCCGCTGGACGTGATCAGCGGCACCACGCCGAGCGCCATCGCCGCCGTGGTCATCAGGATCGGCCGCAGGCGGACCTTGGCCGAGGCGATGATGGCGTCATGCCGCCGCATGCCGTGGGCCTCGCGCTGCTGGTTGGCGAACTCGACCAGCAGGATGCCGTGTTTGGTGATCAGGCCGATCAGCGTGATCAGGCCGACCTGCGTGTAGATGTTGAGCGTACCGAGGCCCAGATTGAGCGGCACGATGGCGCCGAAGATCGACAGCGGCACTGCCATCATGATGATAAGCGGATCGCGGAAGCTCTCGAACTGCGCTGCCAGCACCAGATAGATGACGACAACGGCCGCGGCAAAGGCAATCAGGATCGTGTTGCCCTGTTCCTTCTCCTGCCTGGATTGGCCGGAATAGTCGATGAAGAAGGTGTCGGGCAGGCTCTCCCTGGCGATGTCTTCGAGGGCTTGCAATCCGTCGCCCGTGGTGACGCCGGGCAGCGGCAGCGCGGAAATCGTCGACGAATTCAGCTGGTTGAACTGCTCGATTGCGGCCGGCGCCGCATTGGTCGAAATCTTCACCACGGCCGACAGCGGCACCATCTCGCCCGTCACGCTGCGCACGAAATACTGGCCGAGCTTTTCGGGATTGTCACGGAACTGGCGCGGCACTTGCGGGATGATGTCGTAGCTGTTGGAGTCGCGGTCGAACTGCGCCACCTCGGCGCCGCCGACCAGCAGCGTCAGCGTGCGGCCGATATCGGCGATCGGCAGGTTGAGCGCCGCGGCGCGATCGCGGTCGATGGTCACCGTCACCTGCGGCGCGTCGTAGGCCATCGAATTCTGCACGACGATGAAGCGGCCGGAGGCCTGCGCCTTTTTCTTGATCTGCTCGGCCACCTCGTACACCTCGGAAGCTTCGCCGGTCGAGCGCACCACCATGGCGATGGGTAGGCCGCCGCCGGAACCCGGCAGCGTCGGAGGCGCAAAGACGAAGGCTTCGACACCCGCCACCTTGCCGATACGAGCCGTGATGTCGGCCTGCAGCTCCTTCGAATTGCGTTTGCGTTCCGCCCAATCCTTGAAGGCATAGCCGACGAAGGCGCTGTTCGTTGTGCCACTGAAGGCGACGGCAGAGAACTGCGCCCGTGTTTCCGGGATATCCTTCACCAGACCGAGAATCTGGTTCACGTATGTCTCGGTGTAATCGGAGGTCGCATAACGCGGCGCCGTCACAATCGAGAGCAGAAAGCCCTGATCCTCTTCCGGCGCCAGTTCGCTCGACGTCTTGGTGAACATGAAGCCGGTTACGCCGACAAGCGCCAGCACGATGAGCAGCGTCAGCGGCCGATAGTTTAACGAACCGGTGACAGCCCGCTCATAGACGTGCTCGACCCGCGCGAAAGTGCCGTCGACGATGCGCTGGAAACGGCCCGGCGTGCCGGACTTCAGGAGGCGCGCCGACATCATCGGGGTGATGGTGATGGCGATAACGCCCGACAGCACCACCGAGCCGGCCAGCGTGACGGCGAATTCGCGGAACAACGCGCCGGTGAGGCCACCGGTGAAGGCCAGCGGCGCGAACACGGCGGCCAGCGTCATCGTCATGGCGACGATGGCCGAGGCGATTTCGCGCATGCCGCTGAACGCCGCCTGCATCGGCGACATGTGGTCTTCCTCCATATGGCGGTGGATGTTCTCCACCACCACGATGGCGTCGTCGACGACAAGACCGATCGCCAGCACCATGGCGAGCAGCGACAGAAGGTTGATCGAATAACCCACCGCGAACAAAAGGAAACAGACGCCGATCAGGGACAGCGGGATGGTGACGATCGGCATCATCACCGAACGGAAGGAGCCAAGGAACAAAAGGATGACGACGACGACGATGGCAACAGCCTCGCCGATGGTCTTGAACACTTCTTCGATCGAGGCGCTGATCTGCTCCGTCGCGTCGTAGACGACCTCGATCGTCATGCCCTTCGGCAGCGTCTCCTGGATTTGCGGCACGAGCTTGGTGAGAGCCGCCGCCGTGGTCAGCGGATTGGCAGCAGGGGTCGGGAAGATGGCGAGGAAGGTGCCCGGCTTGCCGTTGAAGGAGACCCTGGTGTCGGTGTTCTCGGCGCCGAGTTCGACACGAGCGACGTCGCGCAACCGCACCACATTGCCGTCGGTCGAGCGCAGCGGCAGCTCGGCGAAGGCCTCCGGGGTCTGCAGCGTCGAGCGCACGGTGATCGAGGAGACGACATATTCGTTCTCGGTGTTGCCGGGCGCCGACAGGAAGTTGGAATTATCGATCGCCAACAGCACCTCGGCGGCCGTCACGCCGCGCGCGGCCAGCCTGACGGGGTCGATCCAGACGCGCATCGAATATTCCTGGGCGCCGAAGATCTGGACGTCGGCTACGCCTTCGACCGTCGACATGCGGGGCCTGATGACGCGCTCGATATACTCGGTCAGCTGCTCCTTCGTCATGTTCGGATTCTGCATCGAGATGTACATCATCGCGAACTGCTGGCCGGTGCCCTTGACGATGACGGGATCCTTGGAGGCGTCCGGCAAGGTGCCGCGCACGCCCTGGACTTTTGATAGCACCTCGGTCAGCGCGACATCCGGGTTGGAACCGAGCTTCATCTGCACCGTCACGGTGCTGGAGGACGGGCGGCTTGACGAGGTGACGTAATCGATGTTCTCGGTCGAGGCGACGGCGCGCGCGATCGGGGCGGAAATGAAGCCCTGGATCAGGTCGGCGCTGGCGCCCGGATAGGCTGTCGTGATGGTGATCGCGGTTTCGTCAACCTTCGGATACTGCCTGATCGACAGGCCGAAAATGCCCTGGAAGCCCAGAAGCAGGATCATGCAGGCAAGGACCGTCGACAGGACGGGCCGGCGAATGAAGAGATCGGAAACGCTCATTGCTGGGCGGCCTGCTTGTTCGCCGATTTGGTCGGGTCGATGGTGTTGTCGACATTGACGGACATGCCGTTGAAGAGGCGATTCTGACCCGCGGTGACGACCTCATCGCCAGCCTTGAGACCTTCGACGATCTCGACCATGCCGTCATTGCGGCGGCCAGGCTTGACGAACACCTGCGACAGGATCAGGGCGGGCTTCTCGCCTTCCGCGGCCGGCTTGGCCTGATCGGCAGCCGCCTTGCCCGCTGGTTTGGCCCCAACCGCGGGCTTGGCGTCCGCCGGCTTGTCGGTTGCCGCCGCGGCGGGCTTTTCTTCCGGCTTGGCCGGCTGCGCCTCGGCGGGCTTCGCCTGCTGCACCACGAATATGTAATCCCCATAGAGGCTGGTGGTCAGCGCCGTCTGCGGCAGCGCCAGCACGTTCTGCTCCTCGGGCAATTCGACACGCACCTGCACGAACTGGCCAGGGGTCAACTTGCCATCGGGATTGGCGACTTCCGCCCTGATGTTCACCAACCGGCTGGACGGGTCGATCTTCGGGTCGATGCCGCGAATGGCGCCAGCAAACGGCATATCCCCAGCGCCCAGGCCCAGCCGAACCGTCTGGCCGATCTTGAGCAATGGAAGCTGCTGTTCGGGGACCGAGAAATCGACCCGCATCGTTTCGAGATCCTGCAACGTCACCACGGCTGTACCGGGCGCCAGATACTGGCCGATATCGATCTTCGGGATGCCCACCGTGCCGCCGAAAGGCGCCGTCAGCTGCTTCTGGTCGAGCACGGCCTGCAGCTTGGTGACCTGAGACGCGGAGGCCGAGGCCGCGGCGCGCGCCGTATCGAGCGTGCTGTCGGAGCCGACGCCACGTTTCGTCAACTCGATGGCGCGGGCCAGCGACGTCTGGTCGAGCGCGGCCTGCGCCTTCTGCGCATCGAGATCGGCGCGCTCGACGCCGGCGTCGAGTTGCAGCAGGACCGCGTTGTCCGCCACCTTCTGGTTGGCGTGGAAAAGGATGTCCTTGACGATGCCGGTGGTCTCGACCGTCAGGTCGACACCGCGCACGGCCCTGACCGTGCCGATCGCCTCGACGCCTGGCGTCCAGCTCGACGGCTTGACGACGGTCGTCGACACGGTCGCCGCCGGCGGCTTCATGGTGGCGAAATATTGCTTGATGCCGTTGTCGCGCAGGAAGTTGAAGCCGACAATGCCGCCGACCACGACGACCAGCACGAGCAGAACCAGGGCGATGATAACGATACGGAGTATGCGCTTGAACAAGAAGGTCCCCTCAGTCGAAAATCCGGCGCCAAGCGCGGACATCGGGACACATATCGACTGCGGGTCCCGATTTCAAATAATGGCGGACTTACTGTACCGTCTGGACGGTCTTGTCAATTGGGCCTAAGCTTGCGATGGGAGGCACCATGAGAGCCCAACGAACGAACTCGCGCGAGAGAATTCTCGCCGCGGCGGCGCATGTTGCCCGGGAATCCGGGCCCGGCAGCCTGTCGCTGGATGCAGTCGCCAATCGCGCGGGCGTATCGAAGGGTGGGCTGCTCTACAATTTCCCGACCAAGGCAAAGTTAATGCAGGGGTTGGTCGAGGAATATCTGCGCGAATTCGAAGAGGCGCTGGAAACGGCGCGCAAAAACGACGCCGGAGCCGAGAGCCCGCTTGCCGCCTATATCAGGCTGTCGGCCGATGACTGCGAGGAATCGCAACCCTCCGCATCCTGGATCTTTTCGGCGATCGCCGAGGATCCCGATTTCATGACGCCGATAAAGACATTCAAGCGGCAACTCTTCGAGCGGCTGAAAGGCGAGACGCCGGATCTCAAGTCGATGCTGGTCTGTTATCTCGCCATCGAGGGGCTGCGCAGCATGAACCTGTTCGATTCCGATGTGCTGTCCAAAGACGAACGGCAGTTGCTGGTGTCCTCCTTGCTGGAAATCGCCGGTTCGCCGGATGTTGAACAAGCCTCCAAAAAGCGACCCTGACGGGCGTTTCACCCGGGCGCATTCCCCGCACCATGCTCGACATCGTCACACAGGGTTCATCGTGCGGACCTAGCGTTCCTCCCGTTCTTTGCTGCAGTGCAAAAGGAGTGGGACATGGTGGATATCGTTTCTAGTGAGGCGGGCATTCCGAGACCGGATCATCCGCTTGAGCAGCCGGGCGGCGCCAAGTGGTTCCTGCCCGCCTTCGGCGTGCTGGTGCTGGCCGGCATCGTCTATGTCGGCTACGCGCTCAGCCAGGACCTGGCGGTGGCCAAGACCGTGCCGTGGATCCTGCTCGGCATCGCCTTGCTGATCGCGCTCGGCTTCGAATTCGTCAACGGCTTCCACGACACCGCGAATGCGGTGGCGACCGTCATCTACACGCGCTCGCTGCCGGCTGAATTCGCCGTCATGTGGTCGGGCGCCTTCAATTTTCTAGGGGTTCTTACGTCCAGCGGCGCGGTCGCCTTCGGCATCCTGTCGCTGCTGCCGGTCGAGCTCATCCTGCAGGTCGGTTCCTCCTCAGGTTTCGCCATGGTGTTCGCGCTGCTCGTCGCCGCGATCCTGTGGAACCTCGGCACCTGGTTCCTCGGCCTGCCGGCTTCGAGCTCGCACACGATGGTCGGTTCGATCATCGGCGTCGGCCTTGCCAACCAGTTCACGGCGCCGTCCGGCAGCGCCACCAGCGGCGTCGACTGGTCGCAGGCGACCAGTGTCGGCACGACCCTGTTGGTGTCGCCGATCATCGGCTTCTTCGCCGCCGCGATCCTGCTCTATGGGATGAAGCTCCTGGTCCGCAACCCGGCCCTTTATGAGGCGCCAAAGGGCAACGCGCCGCCGCCCTGGTGGATCCGCGCGCTGCTGATCTTCACCTGTACCGGCGTCAGCTTCGCGCACGGTTCCAACGACGGGCAGAAGGGCATGGGGCTGATCATGCTGATCCTGATCGGCGTGGTGCCGACCGCCTATGCACTGAACCGCACGCCGGACGTCAATTATCTCGAAGCCTACAAATCGGCCTCGGTCAGCGTCGAGCAGGCGCTGGGCAAATATGCCAAGCCCGGCGTCATCGTTGCCGACGCCAAAGCGGCCGTTCAGGACGCGGTCCGCACCAGGACCTGGAACGACCAGACGACAGTCGCCCTGCAGACCTACATCCACAACACGACCGCTTCGCTCCAGCCCTACACTTCGGTCGAAACAGTGCCGACCGGTCTGGTCAGCAATGCCCGCAACGACATCTACCTGATCGGTGAGGCGCTCAAGCTGATCGACAAGAAGAAGCTGCTGCCGATGGAGGCTGCCGACCTCAAGGCGGTCACCGACTATCACAAGGCCGTCGACAACGCGACGAAGTTCATCCCGCTGTGGGTGAAGATCGCCGTTGCGCTGGCGCTCGGCCTCGGCACGATGGTCGGCTGGAAGCGGATCGTCGTCACCGTCGGCGAAAAGATCGGCAAGAGCCATCTGACCTATGGCCAGGGAGCCGCGGCCGAACTCGTGGCGATGGTGACCATCGGCATGGCCGACCGGCTCGGTCTGCCGGTGTCGACGACCCATGTGCTGTCTTCGGGCGTCGCCGGAACGATGGCCGCCAATGGTTCAGGCCTGCAATGGTCGACCGTGCGCAACCTGCTATTGGCCTGGGTGCTGACCCTGCCGTGCTCGATCGCGCTCGCCTTCGTACTGTTCATCGTCTTCCGCCAGGTCTTCTGAGCGGAGCAGGCACGTTCAGAAAAGGCAGCGCCGGTGATCGGCGCTGCCTTTTTCTTGTGTGCCGAGCATGATCGACAGCTCGGAGGTGTAAGTCCTCTACCCAGCCTGATGGCGGCGAAGGGTTAGCGAAGCGCAAGGGCGTCGTCGTGA